>NZ_SZZM01000007.1 GCF_005281615.1 Rhodoligotrophos defluvii
CGCCATCGGGACGGCAGGCGCCGTGGCAGCCGGCACGCTTGCCGGGGGTGCCGCCGCGCTCGGCGTTGCCCGCACGGGCGGCGCAGGAGCGCTATCCGCGGTCCGTGCCGGGACCGCGCTCTCCTCCGGGGCCACGACCGCTTATGGCGTGGGGCAAGCCGCTTCGGGTGCGACCGGCGCCGCCGGTATCGCCGCCGGTCTCGCCGGCGTTGCCAGGGCGGGCTCCGGTGTAGCGGTCGACACGGCCCGTTCCTTCGGCGCCCGCGTGTCCGGCGGCTTTTCCGAGAGCGCACGACGGGGCCGCGAGGCCGCGTGGCAGGCGACCGGTGGCAGCAGGGCAGGGGGCGGCAGTGGCGTTGCCATGGTGCCGCCGGGGGACACGGGCGCTCCTGCATGGGCAAGACGCCTGCGCGCCGAGCAGCGCCGGCGGGCGCGTGTTCACACGACGGAGCAGGCCATCCGGGAAGGCGACAGGCCCGGTGCCGGCACCAACCCCGATCTCTCGGAGCGGGAGTAGCCCATGTTCCGACGCGCGACCAACCGCTACGGCGACACCCCAGAGCCCGTCACCCCATACCAGAAGGCGCAGCAGCTCTGGGACGAGCGCCTCGGCTCGTCGCGCGTGCAGGCCAGGAACTGGCGGCTCATGGCGCTCTCCTGCCTGGCGCTCGCGACCGGGCTCGCGGCGGGCCTGCTCTGGCAGTCGGCTCAGAGCCGCATCACGCCCTATGTTGTCGAGGTGGACAAGTTGGGCGGCGTGCAGGCGGTTGCGCCGGCCGTTCAGCCCTACGAGCCGACCGACGCCCAGATCGCCTATCACCTCGCACGCTTCGTCCAGGACGTCCGCTCGCTCTCGATCGATCCGATTGTGGTCCGGAAGAACTGGCTTGAGGCCTACGACTATGCGACCGACCGCGCGGCACAGGTCCTCAACACATTCGCCCGGACCAATGACCCGTTCAAGGCCGTCGGCGAGCGCAGCGTCTCGGTCGAGGTGACGAGCGTGGTCCGCGCCTCGGACAGCTCGTTCCAGGTGAAGTGGACGGAGCAGACCTGGCAGGGCGGCAACCTCTCCGAGACCGAGCGCTGGACCGGCATTCTTTCCGTCGTCGTTCGGCAGCCGCGCGATGTGGCGACGCTCCGCAAGAACCCCCTCGGCATCTATGTGCACGGCCTCGACTGGTCGCGCGAGCTCAATCCCGGAGAAACGCCATGACCCCGATCCGGATTCTTCTGTTCGGCGCCTCAGCCTTGGCGATCGCCGCCTGTGCAGCCGACGGCGCGCCGCCGCCAGAGATCTCCTATGACAGCGACGACTTCGCGCCGGCTACTGTCGAACCCGAGCCGTCCAGGCCGGTCGAGATCGTCACGTTGCCCGAGCCGCTGCCGCTCCCGGGCCAGTTGAAGCCGGTGCCTGACCGCGACCCGGCCGCACCCGACAAACGTCCGCCGCCGGCGCGCGTCGATGCCGCGAACAAGGCCGCGCGCCTGGAGCCGACCAAGCATGGTTATGTCAATGCCGTGCAGGTCTATCCCTTCACGGCGGGCGCGCTCTATCGCCTCTACGCGGCGCCCGAGCAGGTGAGCGACATCGCCCTGCAGCCCGGCGAAAAGCTGGTGGCCGTCTCGGCCGGCGATACCGTGCGCTGGGTCGTGGGCGACACCACCAGCGGCTCTGGCGACGAGCAGCAGGTCCATATCCTCGTTAAGCCCGTGGCGCCGGACCTCGAGACCAATCTCGTCATCACCACCGACCGGCGTGCCTATCACCTGGAGCTGGAGAGCACCGAGCGCACCTACATGGCCTCGGTCTCCTGGCACTACCCGCATGACCAGCTGATCGCGTTGCGCCGGCAGAACGAGCGCGCGATCGATGCCGAGGCGCGCGTCGTCGATCGGGGGCTGTCCCTCGACCGTCTGCGCTTCCGCTACGAGATCACCGGCGACGATCCGCCCTGGCGGCCGGTGCGGGCATTCGACGACACGAACAAGGTCTACATCGAGTTCCCACGGCGGATTGACCAGGGGGAGGCGCCGCCGCTGTTCGTGGTCGGATCGCAAGGTGGCGCGGAGCTCGTGAACTACCGGGTCCGCGACAACTACTACATCGTCGACCGGCTGTTCGCGGCCGCCGAGCTCCGCCTCGGCGAAGACCCGCAGCAGGTGGTCCGAATCAGCCGCACCGACGGGCGCGCGGCGAATGCCGATTCGGCACAACCGTTATCGGCGGAGGACCGCTGATGACCAACCCGGCCGATTCGCAGGGTGGACCGCCAAAGACCGATCCGGAGGCGTTGACGCTCCGCACACGGCCGCGGCCCGTCACGCGCTTCAATCGGAAGGTGCTGATCGCCGGCGCTGCGCTCGGCTCCGCCGCGATCCTCGGCGCGACACTGGTGGCGCTCAATCCACCGAGCTTCCGCACGCAGGAATCCGGCGGCGAGCTCTACAACATAGACCGCAAGCCGACTGCCGAAGGGCTCGCGGGCCTCCCGCGCAACTACGGCGAGATCGCCCCGAAACCGGTGCCGCAGCTCGGGCCAGCTCTCCCGGGCGATGTAGGGCCGCCGGTTGTCAGCATGGAACGCGAGCTTGGTGTCGTGCCGCCCCCACCCACCGCATCTGGCCCCATCTTCCGGCCCAATCCCGAGGACGATGCGGCACGCGCCGAACGCCTCCGGCTGGCACGCCAGGCGCAGCAGGCACGTGAGGCCGGCGTCTTCTTTCAGATCTCCGCACGACGCGAGACGGCAGGTGCATCCGCACAGCCCTCGCCCGGTCAGGGATCATCGCCCGACGGCGCGATGGGTATGGCCGAAGGAGAGACGCGCCGCCTCGAGCTCGACCGTGAGCGCGACCAGAACTATCAGGGCCACAAGCTCGACTTCCTGAACCAGCGCGTCGATCGCGAGATCTACAACCCGCATCCTCTGCAGGAGCCGGTCTCGCCCTACCAGGTGATGGCGGGCACGGCGATCCCGGCGAGCCTGGTTACCGGCATCAACTCCGATCTGCCGGGACTGGTGATCGCCCAGGTCACCGGGAATGTCTACGACACGCCGACCGGCCGATATCTCCTGATCCCGCAGGGTGCGCGCCTCATCGGGAAATACGACAGCGTCATCGCCTTCGGCCAGAGCCGGGCGCTCGTCATCTGGAACCGTATCGTGATGCCGGATGGCTCCTCGATCGTGATCGAGAACCTGCCGGCGACCGACACCGCCGGCTACGCCGGGCTCGAGGACGAGGTCGACTATCACACTTGGCGGCTCATCACCGGCGTTGCGTTGTCGACGGTGCTCGGTGTGGGCACCGAGCTGACCTTCGGCGAGGACGAGGGTGATCTCGTCCGGGCGCTGCGCGAGGCCGCCCAGCGGGACACCAACCGGGCGGGTCAGCGGATCACCGAGCGCAACCTCAACATCCAGCCGACCATCACCATCCGGCCCGGCTGGCCGCTCCGCGTCATCGTCCACAAGGACTTGGTCCTGCGGCCATACGAGAGGTGAAGGAGCCACAGCATGCCCGACCTGAAGCTTGCGAAGCTCCCCGACCGCACGCCGGTCAAGATCACGATCACGGTGAGCCCCGAGCTGAACAACGCGCTTCAGGTCTATGCCGAGCTCTATCGCGAGACCTATGGCGCAGCCGAGCCGGTGCCGGAGCTTATTCCGTACATGTTGGAAGGCTTCCTCGCCGCCGACCGCGGCTTCACCAAGGCGCGGAAGGACAAGCAGTTCGACGGCAGCTCGCGAGCCACGGCGCTGGCCCGGCAACCGGCGCGCCGCCGCACTGCGGAACCGAGTGATCCATCGCCCACTGCAAGCTGAGGAGGAGCAGAACGATGTCCGTGATCGGTACATTCACGCCCGCCAAGGATGGCGGTTGGATTGGCACCATCCGCACGCTCACCATCGAGGTGAAGGCGCGGTTTGTGCCCAACGACAACCGGGACAGCGAGCGAGCGCCGGCGTTCCGCATATTCGCTGGGCGGTCGGAACTCGGTGCGGCCTGGCGCGAGCGCACCAGCGGAGAGAACCCGCGCGAGTATCTGAGCGTCCGTTTCGACGACCCGGGCCTGCTGGAGCCGATCTCTGCGGCCATGTTCGAGGCCGCCGACGGCAAAACCGCCCAGCTTATTTGGAGTAGGCAACGACCGGCCTGAACATCGCTGGGGGCAAAAAATCCACCGCCGGAAGTGCAAGCGGGATCGTGACCGGAAGTCCCGGCAGGCCGACCGCCGCAGCGGCGAGCCCCTTAGAGCCGACGAGCGGCGCTGGTTCAGGTCGATGGTCCAGCGCATCGCCGCGATCCTCGCCATCGGCCCGCAACTAAACGATCTGTATTCGTTGGCCGCCGAGGACGCCTTTACGGCCGCCGAGCTGGGGATCGAGCGGTAGGCACCATCGCCATTGGCCGATGTTTCTCAGATAGGCACGGTTTCGGGGGTGTAGGGGATGTCAACGTGCAGGTCACCGCCAGGCAGGCGCGTAAGCATCATGCCTCCCTCAGCAAGAACTTGAGTGGCGATTTCCTTGAGCGGTTGAAACTCTGCGGGTGAGGTCCACGCGCCGCGCCGGGACCAAAGGTTCCGCAGCGCTTCCCTAAGTTGGTTGACGAACGGAGCGGAGGCGCTTGTGGCCAGGACGGCCTGCGCCTGAGGTGCCGTGTCCAGCTCTTCGCCCCGGCCGTCGAGATGCCCGATCAGGTAGGCGGCCATACGCAAGGGTTCGCACAGCGGGCGGCCGGCCTCCTCAAGAACGCGGTTCAGGTCGCCGTGCAGACGATAGGCGCGGATCGCGTCGTTTGCGAGGCTACGCGCGTCCCGAGTGACTCCCACAAAGCACTCTTCATATCGCGACGCCTGCCCCGCGCCGAATATCGCGCTAATACGGCATGCCGCGTACTCTTCCCAGAGTGCGCCGATAATCGGCTCGAAGAGGGCTTCCTCGTAATCCGTGATCTGACGCTGAAGAATGGTGCCCGGAAAGCATATATCCCTGTGTTTCAGGTCTTCGATATGCGCGCACTCGTGCGCCACCAGGTACAAGGCCTGTTCGAATTCGTCGCCCTCCTGCCGCTCAAGCGGCAGCACGAAAGGGGCGTGAAAAACGAGGTGTCCCTTTATCACACCATCGCGCAGGACGGCCGGCGCCATCGCGACGCCAAGCATCTGATCGCTTGAGGTTCTTGTCAGCGCCTGGTCGGCGTATAGCCGCGGTCGAGCTGCGCAAGTGCATCGTCATAGTCGTAGGCGACCGTAATTCCGTCGAGCCGGTCAAGGTCGATATACCGGCTGATTGACCGGACTGTGTAGGCGATGACGTGAGTAAACTGCTCGGCAGTCTCCGTGTCTGCAAAATTTCGCGCGCTGACCGCAATGGAGTCAGGAGCGGTGGAAGGCGGCAGATCGTCCGTTTCCGACATTCGAGTTCGCTATTTAGAGAGCCATTCGGCGTATGCTTGCACGTCGATCATCGGCACGGTGCCGCTGAACTGTAGCTGCGAAATCAGCTTCAGCAGGAACGCCGTCGCCGACTTGCCGCCGTTGTGACTTGCATACCGGCTGTCTTCCTGATCGAAGCTGAAATACCCGTGGGCCGCGACGCAGCCCAGGTCGAGGCGGTCGCCGTCCTGCCCGTCGCCGAGCGCGTCGAGCAACGCGTCGCCCAGGCCAGGCGTCCAGTCGCTTTCGAATGTCAGTATGCCGCCCAGAATCGGGATCAGCGGCTTTGCCGGATATGTGCCACCGGCGTGAGGAATCGGCAGGCTGGTGCGGTGAAGGCGGCGCACGCTTCCCACCTTCTCCCGCGCATAGCTGACCTGGCTTGCGTTGATCGCCTGCTTCGCTTCGAACACGGCATAGACGCTTTCCGCGGGAATGATGGTCTGCCCTTCATAGTGGAAGATGAAGGGCGAATACTGCCGGTCGAAGACGACGACATCGATCTGCTGGCTGAATACGCCCCGGCTATCGACGACATGGGCGGTTGCAGCCTGATACCGCTGCGGCAGGTAAGTCTGCAGGAGTTCCAGCCATACCTTTTCGCTCGCATCGCCTTTCGTGCCCGGATGACCGAAGCTCTTGCGCACCGTTTCCAGCCGCCGCTGGATGTCGTCGTGCAGCCCCGAGAGGAGCTGCGAGAGGGACCACTCGCTCATGCTGCACCGTCCTGAAAGGGGGGCGTCGGCGCCATCCTTCGCGCGATCTCCAGCGCGCGAGCCGCCGTCACCGTTTGCGTCGGATAGGCGTCGAGCACAATGTTGGGCAGCAACCGCTGCGTCAGGTCCGAGAACGTGAACCCGTAGCCGCCTTCCTTGCGCGCGCCGGTCGCGGCGACCACGGCGTCGATCTGCGGTTGCGAGAACCCGAGCTGCTTGAGCGCCGGCCCCAGAACGGCCCGCCGCTGCGTTTCATCGGGCCGCTGGAACGTCAAAATATCCGCCGCCCGCCTGCGCACGGCCGGATCAAGCGCCGTGAGCCTGTTCGTGCACATGATAACCGCGGCGGGCACGCGGCTGTTGGCGAGGCGGTCCACGCCCCGGATAAAGGCGTTCACACCCGCGCGGTCCTCGTGATGCATCTGCGCCGCCTCCCGGGACTGGGCGAGGGCATCCGCCTCATCGACGAGAAGAATGACCGCGCCGCGCGACCGCGCGCCGCTGCCCTTGAGCTTGCCGGCCTCGGTATGGGCATAGTCGAAGGCGGCGGAGAGGAGTTGCGTCATCTCGCCGACGCGTCCCTGGCCGCGCGTCGAGAGGCTCATTGGGAAAAGGGTGATCTCGATATCCTCCTGCCGCGCCACGGCATCGCCGATCGTCTCGGCGAGTTCCGATTTTCCCGACCCGACATCGCCCGCCAGCACGACGAGGGGCGGACGGCGCAGCACCGCGTGCAGCACGCCGTTGGCGCCGGGATGGTGTTTCTTCGCCCAGGCTTCGAGGCCCGCCGGGTTGACCAGCAGCCCGAGGATCTTCGTCAGGCGCGCCTTGTGATCGTCCAGGCCGACGAGACGCGCGAGTCGTTCCTGCGGGTCGAAGTCCGGGTAAGTGATACGTCGTTCGAACAGCTCGTCGAGGGCAGGCCGTGTTGTCATCAGTAACTCCTTACGGTCGCGCGATCGAGCGCCCGGCCGCCCGACGAATAGGTCCGGTCGCCACTCAGGTAGCCGTTGATGCCCGGCTCCGGGGCGCCCGTCCGCGGGAACGGCAGGCGCTTCTCGAATTCCGCCTTCTCCGCGTCGGTCAGGCTGTGCCATGCCGCGCTGTAGGTCATGTAGCTGTAGAAAGAGGCGCCACTGACATCCGCTCCGGGGCGAATCCGGCCCGGATCATCGTCGTTCGCAGAACCGCCTGCGAGGTCACGCGCCGTATACCGCAGTGTCGGCTCGATCCATTCGCCGTTGCGGCGAAACCCGTAGGTGACGGTGCCAAGGTATCCCGCCTTGAGGAACTCGATCGCCTCCGCTTCGTAGCCGGTAATCTCCGAGTCACTCGGATATCCGTACAGCCGCTGCATCCGCTTGAGGTCGGTGGCGACCTTCGCCGCCATGTGCTTGGCGTGCGTGAGGGTGAACGTGGTCGTTTCGGCGAGCGTGTAGCTGTAGGTCATATCCCCCTCACACCTGGAACGAAGGTCCGAAGACCTTCTGCCAGTAATAGACAGTTTCCTGCTTCGTCGGCGCGGCGAGCGCCGAATCGATGGCATCGCCCGCATCGAGCGCGGCATCCACGATCGCGTCGGCCTGCGCGGCGGTATAGAGCCGGCTGACGTTGTTCTTCTCGTTCACCGGGTCGATGATCTGCACCGGCTCGGAAAACGACCCGACCGCCGAAGCCGCGTAGCAGTCGGTGAAGACGATCTTCTCCCGCATGTTGCTGCGGGCGAGGTAGGTGAAGAAGTGCTGGAGCGCCTCGGGGTAGTCGGAGAAGTCAAGCCCCTGGTCGCACAGGTGCGAGAGGATCATCTCGATCATGAAGGATTTGAACCGGAAATCCTCCTTCTCCCGCTTCATGTTCCGCGCCCAGAACTTCACCAGCCGCGCGACCTGCGCGAAGTGCGTTTCCTGCGCCGTCTTGCGCTTGCGCGTAAACTCCAGGTGGAGCGGGATGCTGGTTTTCAGGAACGAGCCGTCGTCCTGGCTGACGAGGTTGCCGTACCACTGCGGGTCGCCGTCATAGAGAATCGGCACGACATCGACATCAAGGCCCGATCCGCGGAAGGAGACGGTCACGCTGTAGGTCTGCGGCTTGACTTGATCGGGGCTGAAGTTCGGAAACGCCTTCCGCAGGCGCTCGGCCAGGTAGTCCAGCAATGCCTTGATGTCGCTGGGCGCATCGGCGCCGCTGATGTAGCAGCCCACGTCGATATCGTTCAGCGACCGGAGCGCCGTCCCTTTCGCGAGGCTGCCCGAGAGCAGCATCTTCTTGAGCGTGAAGTCAGGGTGCTCATCGAGGTAGCTTTCGAGCCTCTCCCGAAGGCGGCGGGCCTGAGCGCGGTACTCGTCCGCCTTATCCTTCGGCAGGTTCACCTTGTCTTGCGCGAAGCGGACGATGTCGCCGTGGTCTACGTGTTGTCTTCCCATTTTCGATCTTTCTTGCCATTGGCGACTTCGCCATGCAATATATGTCTAGTATGTACATCGCTAGAGAAAGATCGTCAAGTTGTTTATGTCGAGTTCGCCATGACGAAGAAACCTCCACAGGCACCCGCCCCATCCGAGATTTTCCCGGAACGGCTGAAAGCCGCCCGCGACCTGCGCGGCTGGAATCAGAGTGAACTGGCCGAGCGCGCCAAAATGCCGCCCAGCTCTATCGCCCATTTCGAATCAGGCTCGCGCAAGCCGTCCTTCGACACGCTGCGGCGGCTCGCGAACGTGCTGGAGGTCACGACGGATTACCTCCTGGGGCGCGTCGAGGAACCGGAACTCGCCGAATCGGGAGACCCGCTTTACCGGGACGTGGGGAAGCTCACCGGGCGCGACCGCGAGCTGGCCAAGGACTTCCTCAAGATGCTGGCGGAGCGCACCCAGGCCAAGCGCAAGGGGGACTCATGAATTTGGCCTTTCGCCTGAAAATGGCCAAGCAGAAGGGGGAAGCCCTCGTCCGGGAGCTTGGAATCGATTCACTTGCGGTCGATCCACTCGCAATAGCGACGAGCCGCGACATCGTTGTCGAAGCGAAGCCCGACGCCGAGCCCGGCGTCTCGGGAATGCTCCTGCGTCACGGCGACGCCTTCGGAATTCTCTACGCCACACACGTCCAGAGCGAAGGCTTCCAGAGGTTCAGCATCGCCCACGAGCTCGGGCACTATTTTCTTGACGGGCACATCGACCACGTACTGCCGAAGGATGGCGTTCACGCGTCCCACGCGGGATTCGTATCTGCCGATCCCTACGAACTCGAAGCCGACAACTTCGCCGCCGGTCTGCTCATGCCGGCCCACCTGTTTCGGAAGGCGCTTGGGAGGCACGAGCCGGGCTTCGTGGCGGTCGAGTCGGTTGCGGGGCTTTGCCGCACGTCGCTGACCGCAACGGCAATCCGTTATGCGGAGCTAACTGACGATGCCGTTGCGGTCGTCGTCAGCACAGGCGCGACAATCGATTATTGCTGCCTCTCCGACACGATGAAATCCCTGCCGCAGCTCACGTGGCTGCGCAAGGGCTCGCCGGTCCCGCGTGGAACGGCCACGGCGCGGTTGAATGGCAATGGGGGACGTGTTGCTGCCGCAGACCGCGCCGAAGCGGACGTCGATATCATGGACTGGCTGGGGGGCACGCGCTCCGTGAGCGGAACGGAGGAAGTCATCGGACTGGGCGGCTACGGCAAGACCCTGACGGTGCTTACCTGCCCGTCGCTGGTGGACGAAACGTACCAAGAGGACGACGGCGAGGACGAAGAGGATCTGATCGACCGCTGGATGCCGCACTTCCGTCGATGACCGGCGGCCTTCCTGAAATCACCAGCGACTCCGAAGCGCGGGCGCTAATGGCTGGCGGCCTTGGAAAGGCCGAACTTGAGTTCGCAACATCGGTGACAGCGCCGCTCTACTGGGTAATCCGGCAGGAGGACGGGAATTATGTTGTCCGCAACGGCTCCGCCTTCTTTCTTGACGCAGGTGCAGGCCCTTTCGCCGTCACAGCCCATCACGTCATCGAGGGATGGCGGCGGGACCATGAGTGCGGCAACGTCGTAGCATTCCAGCTTGGTGACCAACCGCTCGATCTTGCCGGTCGCAATGCCGTCATCGGCGCCCATGCCGGTCTGGACGTTGCGACCTTCCGCTTCTCTGCCGAGGACGTCGCCTCGATCGGCAAGATTGTGCTGACCGGGTATCAAAGCGAATGGCCACCGAATCCGCCGCTGATAGATCGCGGCGTGTACTACGCCGGATTTCCCGGCACCGAAACGATCTGGCTTTCGCAGGACGAAATCTCGTTTGGCGCTGCCCCCGGAGGCGGGGTTGCAAGCAGTGTCAGCGAGACGGACGTTTCAAGCCTTATTAGCCGCGAGCACCTCATCGGCGTGTTGGGCGGAGGTGTGCCTCCGGAGAACTATGATTTCGGCGGCATGAGCGGTGGCCCGATGCTTATGGTCATCGAGCATCGGGGCTTGCGGTCGTGGTCGCTGGCAGGGGTCATCTATGAGGGGCCGAATCCATCACCCGATGAGCGGCAAGCGATCCTCGGCCTTGAGATAATCAGAGCTCGGCGCGCCCACTTCATCTTGCCTGACGGTACATTCGACGTGCGGCGCTGGAACGCCCTTTGTAGCTAACTGGTGTGGCCGCAGCATGCACGGCAAATGGGCACAACCTGGCGTTCCTCACAAAGGCTGGATCTGCGTCTATGTCGAAGATTTGGGCGCGCCCGATGCGATCTGCGAAATGTGCGAGCTTCAGGAAATCCGGTATGTCCACCATATGCAGCATGCCGACTATCCGGCCGTTCTGGAGGTCGGCTGTGTCTGCGCCGAGCATATGGAAGATGACTATCAAGGGCCTCGCCGGCGAGAGCGCAATCTGAAAAACGCCGCCAGGCGCCGCAGCCGCTGGCTGAACCGGTATTGGAAACTGTCCAGACAAGGCAACCCCTACATAAACACCGATGGCTTCAACATCACCGTGTTTCGAAGGCAGGATGGAGCATGGGGCGGGCGTATAGAGGACCGATCATCCGGCCAGTCAATCACATCCCGCCGCCGCTACGGCACGGAAGATCAAGCCAAGCTTGCCGCGTTTGACGCCATGATCTTCTTGAAGGACAAGCGGGGCTGGGGCCGCTCCGAATAGTCTGCGTTCCTGTTTCTTTCGAAACACAATCGGACGATCCGGCCGGAGGGCAGAAGCGGGCTCTAGGCCGGCGCCTGTGATCTAAACACGCGCGATCTAAGAGCTTCGTTGGCGGTGTAGCGTAGCCCCGATCATCTCTCGACTTCTGTTCGATCTCTTACGCTCATGCCCGCTCTTTGCAGATCCATCCGAACAGCGCCTACGTGGGCGCAAATAAAGGTGATTTAAGATTCAGGCGTTCTGGTGAATCCCTATCTCGGTGAACCCGATAATCGGTTCCGCTGGAAGGGCTGCGCCATGAAGAGGAGCGATCGGCAATCCGAGCCCAAAGTGCCGGCCAACGACAACAGCCGGGAGAGCGGCGAACCCCTGGATCCTCGCATCCTCCGTATTGCGGAGGCGATCGGCCGGCATCTAGCGCGCGAGCACGCCAGACGTTCCTTTCCGGCCAACGACAACGAGCCGCAAAGCGAATGACAAGGTTGAAACCAATTGGGCTTGACAGTACCTTGTATTATACGGAGAATGCAGATGATCGGAAGTATACGTGTCGAGGATGTTATGGCTCGAACCACAGCAATGGAGTTCCAGCGCAAGTTCGGCGAGTTCCAGCACCAAGCCCAACGTGAGCCGGTCGAGATCACCCGCCATGGCCGGCGCGAGCTGGTGCTGATGTCGGCGGACCATTACGACTGGCTGGTGGCCGCGGCACGCCGGACCTCCCGCACGACGGAGGCGCAGGACGTTGTCGTGGAAGCCGTGCGCCGGGCGGAGATGGACCCGGAGCATGCGGCGCTCGACGATCTCATGAAGTGAGCCTGGGCTGGTGGCTATCCCGGAGCCGAAACCCGGCTTGGTGATCCGTTACGACTATCTCTGGTCTCATGAAGCCTCCGCCGGCCGCGATGAGGGAAAGGACCGCCCCGCATGCCTCGTTGCCGCGAGCGACTCCAGCGTCCGTCCGAGGTTCGTGGTCATCCTGCCGATCACGCATTCGCCGCCTGACGAAGGCACGGTCGGCATCGAGATTCCGGCGAGGGTGAGGCAGGCGCTCGGGCTGGATGATGCGCCGAGCTGGGTTATCGTTTCGGAATACAATGTCGATGAATGGCCGAACGGCGGGCTCGCTCCGCTCCCCGGCCGCCCTGGCCTGTTTAGCTACGGCTTCATCCCGCCACGCCTCTTCACGCAGGTGAAGGAGAAGTTCCTGGAGTTGAGCGAGCAGCGCCGGAGCAGTGGGGTCCGCCGATGAAAGGGGATCGATCCATGACCAAGGTTGCGCTCTACGCCCGCTACTCTTCCGACAACCAGAGCGTCGCCTCGATCGACGACCAGTTCCGGGTCTGCCGCGAATACGCTGCGCGGGAGAAGTGGCGCGTGGTCGGCGCCTACAAAGACCCTGCCATCTCGGGCGCGAGCGTGACCTTGCGGCCCGGCGTGCAAGCCCTCCTGCAAGACGCCCAGCGGGGCAAGTTCGACATCGTGCTGGCCGAGGCGCTCGACCGTATCTCCCGCGATCAGGCCGACATCGCGATTCTATTCAAACACCTGCGCTTTGCCGGCGTGCGGATCGTCACCCTAGCCGAGGGAGAAATCTCCGAGCTGCATGTCGGCCTGAAGGGGACGATGAACGCGCTGTTTTTGAAGGACCTCGCCGCCAAGACCCATCGCGGTCTCCAGGGGCGTATCGAGAAAGGTAAGGCGGGCGGGGGACTCTGCTACGGCTATGACGTCGTCAAGCGGACCAACAGCGAAGGCGAGCCGCTCCGCGGGGAGCGCGCGATCAACGAGGCCGAAGCGCTGATCGTGCGCCGCATCTTCCGTGAGTTCGCGGCCGGACGGAGCCCGCGGGCGATCGCGACTGACCTGAACCGTGAAGCGGTTCCCGGTCCGCTTGGCAAGGCTTGGGGCGATACGACGATCCGCGGACATGTCTCGCGCGGTACCGGCATCCTCAACAACGAGCTTTATGCCGGTGTGCTCGTGTGGAACCGGCAGCGCTATGTGAAGGACCCCAGCACTGGCCGGCGCGTCTCGCGGCCGAACCCCGAGTCCGAATGGATCAGAACGGATGTCCTGGAGCTGCGCATTGTCGACGACTCCCTCTGGCGTGCGGCGAAGGAGCGGCAGGCCGAACTTGCGAAGCAGTTCGAGCCGACGACCATCGGTGTGCGGGAAGCACGGGCAAAGCGCATTCACAGTCTGCGTCGGCCGGCCTTCCTGTTGTCCGGGCTCCTTACTTGCGGTTGCTGTGCCGGCAAGTACGCAATCATCGCGCGGGATCGCTATGGCTGCCTGAACCACTACCGACGCGGCACCTGCGAGAACAACCGCACGGTGGCCCGGGAGGTGATCGAGCGCCGCGCTCTTGCCGGCCTTCAGGACAAGCTCGTTTCGGCGGACGCCGTAGCCCTCGCGGTGCGCGCCTATGTGGAGCAGACCAACCGGCAGAACCAGGAGCGCCGCGCCCAAGTAGACGTCGACCGCCGGGCCCTCGAGAAGATCGAGCGCGCGATCCAGGGCATCATGCAGGCCATCGAAGACGGGATGTACCAGCCCTCCATGAAGGTGCGGATGGAGGAACTGGAACGGCAGAAGGCCGAAATTGCCGCGCGCCTGACCGAGGCACCGGCCGATGCGCCTGACGTGCATCCGAACGTCGCCGAACTCTACCGCGCGCAAGTCACCCGGCTGACCGATGCTCTGGCGAGTCCCGATACGCATGCCGAAGCGGCCGCGGATGTTCGCGCTTTGATCGGCGAGGTGGTGATCACGCCAGGCGCGGGCAGAGGCGAGTTTTCGGCCGTTTTACGCGGCGAGCTGATGGGGATTCTGGACTTGGTTGCAGAGGGAGAAGGTCCGCCCGGACCCGAAGTTATAACAAACGCGGCTGCGTGTCCCCGCAACCACCCATACCGACACTCCCGTGAGCCCAGCTCCGGGAGTGTGGTTTTTTAAGACCCGTCCATAGGTTGTTGCTCGATCCAGCTCAGGATGGGCGCGCCGATATCCAACGTGTCATCGGAGGGCTGATACAATCCCTCCTTGACCGCCTCGACGATCCCCTAGATCTTCGATTCCTTGATGACTGTGGTGGCGGATGCGCTCTTTGCAAACGATTCGCTTCGCCATTCTCCTGCCGAGGCGAATATGTCGCCTTTTGCGGTCCATCGATCCGCGCTCGGCATCGGCGCGAAGCTGTGGGTAAGGCTGGTGGAGGCGAGGGGGTCACATGCGCTTGACGGATGGCGACATAGAACGGCGACCGAGCCACTGGCTGGCTTAGGCGCTGGCGGACGACCGCGACCTTGCCCTGAACGGCGAGGAAAGCACAGATCTCTGCGTCGTCGATGGCGGCTATATGGGGGCGACGCGGTCTCCCTCCCGATTCGGCACCGGCTGAGCAGGGGGCTATGAGCGCGGGCCGTTGATGCTCGACAGCCGCGCCTTCGGATCGCGGGTGACAATTGACGGGCGGCTCAATGTCGGCGTAAGCGACCGCTCGGCGAGCGGCTCGTGGCCAATCTCATCCTCGGAGCGGTACGAGCCGCTCATTGACACGGCCTTGGTCCGCCCGGTCGAGCGCGGCCTTCTGCCCGAGCCATTTCGGTTCGACGGCGTCCGTTTCGTGCGCGGCGCCGGTCGCGCGCGACCGGACCGAGCATCAGGGCGAAGCCCGATGCTGCTCCCCAGATTGCTCGCGGGGCTTGCGCCCTCCGGCGTCACCCCTGCGGAAGCCAACTTCAGGGAGCTCCAACGATCAAGTCGCAGCTCCGTGTTATCCGAGCCGTCGAGCGTCCTCTCATTCTCGCCGTGATCGACACCGATACGACGCAGCTCGCCCGCGAGATCAATGCGGCAATCAGCCAGCACATGGGCGCCGGATCGAGGTCATCGGAGGGCCACCGTGGAATGAACGGTCACTTATGACGAGGTGCTCTTCTATGCGGTGTATCCAGTATACTGGGCGGCGCGCCAGGCGTGAAGGAGCCCTAAGGCCGGCGGCGGAGCGACCCGATACCTTTTGTAGGTCCGCGCAGTCCGCGCCTTAACCGTCTCGCGCGCCGCCGCTCCGGCGCGATTGGAAAGCTGTGCCGCGGGTGGCGCGCTCGCGCTCGAGGCCGCTACTGAGCGTAACCTGCGCATCGCGCGGCCCGAATGCTCCTCCACAAGAAGGGCACTTCAGCGCGAGGCTGATTTCCGCTCCACAGGCGCTGTGGATGATCGTCAGCGCCGGCTCCTCGCCAGGGCCAAGCCCACCCCATTTCTCGCCCCAGGCCTTCAGCCCGAGGAGGATCGGATAGAGGTCGCGTCCCCTCTCGGTCAGGCGATACTCGTGGCGGACTGGCCGATCGGCGTACTGCACGCGGTCGAGGATTTTGTCGCGTTCGAGGCGCTTCAGCCGGATCGAGAGCAAATGCGAAGACATCCCCGTCTGCGCCTGGAACTCCTCGAAGCGACGCGATCCCAGGAATGCCTCGCGCAAGATCAGCATTGTCCAGCGGTCGCCAAGAACTGCCAGCGACCGTGCGATGGGGCAAACCGTATTGCCGACCCGAGACCAGCTCATCGGATCTTCGCTCCTTCGCTTCAGAAATTGAAGGAGCTATAGCACCGGATCCCCGTCAGAGGAAAGGCTGGCCACTCCTGCCTTTGAAGGCGTAGTGGGACGTCGCACAAGCGGAAAGAGCGGCCCCGCGGGACGCCCTTGCCGCTAGAGCGCTTCCGCTCTTCTTCGAATCGCGGAAGCACCCTAAGTTTTTGCCTGGTCGCATTTTCTTCACGCGAACCGGTATCCACTTCGCTCGAAAATGCTCTAGAAGGAAGCCGAGGGCTCGAAGGTGCCGAAGCCGCGCCGCCAGCAGTCGACGATCTCGCCGACCGTGGCATAGGCGCGGATCGCATCCATGACCGGCGGCACCATGTTTTCCCCGGTGGTGCAGGCATGCTCGATCGCCGCGAGCGCGCGCTGGACAGCGGCATTGTCGCGCTCGCGCCTGATGCGCGCGGTGCGCTCGTGCTGCCGCTCGGCCGTGCTGGCGTCCACGCGGAAGGCGGTGTTCGGCACATGGGGCTTTTGGGGCCACTTGTTCACCGTCACCCATGGCCGCTCACCGCTGTCGATGCGGCGCTGGCGGCGCTGGGCACCGCGGTTCATGATCTCGCGCGCAAAGCCACTGTCGATGGCGCGCAGGGCTCCGCCGATCTCCTCGATCCGCTGCAGATGCGCCCACATGGTATCCGCCGTCTTCTTCGTGAGCGTCTCCACGAAATAGGAACCGCCAAGCGGGTCTATGGTGTCGGTGAAGCCGTGCTCGTGGGCCAGGATCTGCTGGGTGCGGATGGCCACCCGCACGGTCTCTTCCGTCGGCGTGCCGACCGCCTCGTCGTGGGAGGCGATGTAGACATAGCTCGCCCCGCCGAGCACATAGGCAAGGGTGCCGTAGCCGATGCGGACGATATTGTTCAGCGGCTCCTGCAGGGTCTCCTGGCCATGGCCGTAGACGGTGGTCTTGAGGGCGAAGGACCTGGGATCCTCAGCGCCGTAGCGGTCTCGCATGAGCCGCGCCCACACCTTGCGCAGGGCGCGCAGGTTGGCCACGGACACGAAGAAGTCGTGCCGCTCGTCCGGGAACATGTGGAAGAGCGGTGCGACCTGGTCGATGGTGAGGCCGCGGGCGAGCAGAAGATCGATATAGTGGACGGCATTGGCAAGGGCGAGCGCCGCGCCCCAGGTGGAGCCCGCGCCCCCGGCATTGAGATGGTTGTAGCAGACCGTCAGCGGCGACCAGTTCGGCGCATTGTCCACGCACCACGCGACCGGATCCACCGCCAGCTTGGCGGCCGGCGCGGGCGGGATGATCTGCGTTCCCCGCGCTAGATATTCCTTGAGCGGATCATTCTGCAGGTTGACGACATAATCGCCCCATTTGAGGCCCTGCTTTTCGCCAACCACCGCGAACATGGCGAGCACGATGGGGCCTATGGAATTGCCGAGCGTGCCGACCCTTTCGATGGCGTTGAGCGGAATGCCTTCGAACAACAGCTCCATGTCCGCCAGGGTGTCGATGGACACACCGACGCGGCCGACCTCGCCGGCCGACATCACGTGGTCGGAATCGTAGCCGCATTGGGTGGGCAGATCGAAGGCGACGAGGATCTGCTCGATGCCGAGATCGATCAGCTTGCGGAAGCGCTTGTTGCACTCGGTTGCCTCGCCATAGCCGGCATAGGCGGAGACGACGAAGGGCTTCGTTCTGTACATCGCCGGCCCATCGCCCCTGGTGTAGGGGTATTCGCCGGGGAAGCCTACGTCACGCATATAGTCGAAGCCGATCGCCTCGAGTGATGCCGGGCTGTAGAGCGGCTCGATCACCTCGCCGATGTCGACCTCGAAGGCGCGGCATTCGGGGCGCACCGCCACGGCGGGCTTGTAGGCCTCGTCCAGCCAGCGTTGATGCTCGCGAGCAATGGAGGACGTCTGCTGCACTGTAGGGTGCTCGGCACTCAGCGCCTTTCGACTGATCTCATTCATGGTCTCCCTCCCGGGACATGGCAAGGAAGCGTTCCGCTGCCGTGTGGCGGTCCAGGCGGCGCAGCGCGACCGCCTCGATCCATTCGCTCAGCGATCCGCCGGCAAGCGCCACCCGCTCCACCTGCTGCTGCAGCAGCATGGCCTGAAGCACCGACCGCATCTGCGCCTCGGCCTGGCGCAGGCGCCTTTGCCGGAGGGTGCCGCTCTCGGCGAGCCATCGGCCACAGGCTTCGACCGCCGCGATCAGGGCGGCGACGGAGGTGTCATTGCCCACGGCCGTATTGACGACGGGCGGATGCCAGTGGCCTTTCGCGCCGGCGGGATCGCCGAACCGTTCCGAAAGCAGAAGCCGGGCATGCCCCGGCACGGCGGCCGCTTGCGCCTCGACCGCTCCGGCTTGGTTGGCGCCCGGACGTCCTGCGAAAACCAGCGAGAGCATGCTGCGGATATCGGCGGCGACACTGGCCGCGCCCGCTAGGTCGCTCTTGTTGACCGCATAAACGTCGCCCACCTCCATCAGGCCGGCCTTCGCCGCCTGGAGGGAATCGCCCAGGCCCGGTACGGCCACCACCACCGTGCAATCGGCCACGAAGGCGACCTCGACCTCGTTCTGCCCAACCCCGACCGTCTCCACCATCACCCTGGTCAGGCCCGAGCCGCCCATGAGCGCGCAGATGTCGAAAGCCGATCCGTTCAGGCCTCCGGAATGGCCGCGGGTGGACATGGAGCGGATGAATACCGAACTCAGATCTTCCGAACGCCGCATGCGCACCCGGTCGCCCAGGATGGCACCGCCGGAAAAGGGGCTCGCCGGGTCCACCGCAAGAATGCCGACGCGATGGCCCTGGGCCGCCCAATGCGCAGCCATGGCATCGACGAGGGTCGACTTCCCGGCGCCGGGCGGACCAGTCACTCCCACCACCAGCGTATCGGATGCAGCCGCAACCGCTTCCGCCAGGCATGCCTGCCACCCCGGCGCCCTGTTCTCAAGGGCGCTGACCGCGCGAGACAGTCTGCGGCGCCAGGCGGTATCCATGGGCCTAGTCCACCGACAGGAGCAGGGCATCGCCTTGGCCGTAGCCCCCGCAGATGGCCGCTGTCCCCAGCCCACCACCCTGCCGCCTGAGGCCGTTTGCCAATGTCATCACCAGCCGTGCGCCGCTGGCGCCCAGCGGATGGCCGATGGCAACTGCCCCACCAGCGACATTGGTGCGGGCGCGGAGGACTTCAGCCTCGCGAGGATTGTCCTTCGCCAGGCGCAGTGTGCTGACCAGCGGTGTGGCGGCGAAGGCCTCGTTGATCTCGATGCGGGCGAGTTCCCCCGGCGTCAAACCCGAACGATCCAACAGCTTCAGGATGGCCTTCGCCGGGGTGGACGTGCCGGTGGTGGGACCGTCGGCGACCTGGGCATAGCCTATGATCTGTGCCAAGGGTTCAGCCCCACGGCTCTCGGCGAAGCGGCGGGACGCGAGAACGAGGAAAGCCGCGCCGTCATTGAGCCCGGGCGCATTGCCCGGCGTGACGGTCGGGCTTCCGTAGACCGTTTTGAGGGTGCTGAGTTTTTCCCGACTGGCATCGGCGCGGGGCGACTCATCCACGCTCACCTCGCCGACGGGAAAGATCTCGCCTTCGAAATAGCCCTCGGCCTGGGCTGCGAAATAGCGCTGGTGGCTGGCGAGCGCCCATTCGTCCTGCGCGGCGCGATCAATGCCGGCCCGCAACGCCTCTTCGCCGGTATAAGCGGCAATCGCCTTGTCGAGGAAATCGGCGCGCAGGAGCAGCGGGTCGGAGACCGCAACGGGTCCGGGCCGTGCACCCCTCTGCCGCGGCCAGAGGAACGGCGTGTTGCTCAGGCTCTCGAACCCGCCGCAGACGATGAGGTCCGCGTCGCCATTGCGGATATCCCGGTAGGCGAGGCCCACCGCCGTCATGCCCGAGCAGCAGGCGCGGTCCACGGCCAGCGACGGTGTGGTCTCGCGCAGTCCGGAGCCCAGGAGCAGGGCCTGGCGCGCGGGCGTGAGCACGCCGGCACCGATCATGCCCACCCCGGCATAGACCATCTCCACGTCCGCAGGCGCCGCCTCGCTCTTGCGGAGCGCCTCGGCAATCGCCATTGTCGCCAGCTCAATGGCGGACCGGTCCTTGAGGGCACCGCCAAAGCGGCCGAAGGGCGTGCGGGCATAGGAGAGGATAACGACGTCGCGGTCGCTCTTCATCACGCAGTTCCTCCGCCTTCCAGCTGCGTGCGCAGTGCCGCCTTGTCGATCTTGCCATTGGCCGTGCGCGGCAGATGCGGCACGAAATGCCATCGCCGCGGCGCGCGTATGCCGAGCTTCGGCCGGGCATGGGCCTCGCACTGCTCACGCGTCAGCGCCGCCCCGTCCTCAGGCGCCACGAAGGCCACGCAGATCTCGCCGAACTGGTCGTCGGGCAAGCCGATGACCGCCACCTCCTGCACGCCCGGGCAACTCGAGAGGCACGCTTCGACTTCGGCCGGATAGATGTTGAAGCCGCCCGAGATGAGCATCTCCTTCGAGCGGCCCACGATATGGATAAGGCCGTCGCTGTCCCGGCGGGCGAGGTCCCCCGACCACAGCCAGCCATCGCGCAGCACCTTGGCGGTCTCCTCCGGACGATTCCAGTAGCCGCGCATCACATGCTCTGCCTGGATGGTGATCTCGCCGATCTCGCCGGTGGGGACTTCTTTGCCGCGCTCGTCGCGCAGTACGATATCGACGAAGCTGTAGGGCCTCCCGATGCAGCCGTGCCTCAGCGTACCATCCGGCGCCAAGTGCTCGGCGGCGGTTAGGAAGCTGCAGGTCATCATTGCTTCGGTGAGGCCGTAGTTGTGCGTGAGCACATCGCCCCAGCGCGTCAGGGCCTTTGCCAACGTGTTGCGCTGGATCGCCTCCGCCCCATACCCGACCCAGCGGATGCTCGACAGGTCGTATGAGTCAATGTTGCCGGCGTTCAGGATCCGGGTGAGCACGGTGGGCACGCAGCTGAATGCGGTCACCCGCTCGCGCTCCAGGGTCGGCAGCAACTCACCCAGCGCGCCACCCGGCACCAGCACATTGGTCGCGCCGCGCAGGAGAAACGGAATGGCATAGGTGCCGCTGGCATGGGTCAGTGGGCCGATATGCGCCAACCGATCGCTCGACCTGATATCGCGATCGACCAGCATGTTCTTGTAGACGCTGAGCCAATTGCGATGGGACAGCATCACCCCTTTGGGCACGCCCGAGGAGCCCGACGTGTAGTTGATCGAACACAGCGCGTCATAGTCGTCCGGCGGGTTAGGCGCGCCTGCTTCCGTCGCCAGCAGGGTGCGCCAAGCCGGGCCGCCCTCGGAACCGCCATCCACGTCGACAACCCATAAGCCGGTGATGCCCTTGAGCCGTTCGATGGTGGCGGCGTCGGCGAAAACGGCCCGGGCCCCGCAATCATCCAGGATCCGTTGCACCTCGTAGGCGGTATAGCGGGCATTGAGCGGCACACGGACAAGGCCCGCCTGTTCCAGGGCGAGCTTCAAGATCAGGTACTCGGCTCTGTTGGCCATGAACAACCCGACGCGGCTGCCGCGTTCGAGCACCGAGCCGAGCCCGGTGGAGAGCCGTGCGACCATGTGCTCGAGCTCGGCAAAGGTCCAACGCCGGTCGCCATCGACCAACGCGGTGCGGCCCGCATAACGGCGGAAGGCGTTACGGAGATGGGCATCGACGCTCAAGATGCGTCCTCGGCTGGAATGTGCTGCGAGAGAGGAACCGCCGCGGCGATGAAATCCGCGATCTCGGCGATGGGCGTGCCGGACAGGAAGACCTTGGCCACGCCGGCATCCAGCAGGGCAGGGATGTCCTCCTGCGGAATGACGCCGCCGGCGACCAGGATGATATCGTCCGCCCCGGCTTCGACCAGCAGCTGCCGGACCTTCGGAATGAGAACGTTATGGGCGCCCGACAATATGCTGATGCCCACCACGTCCACGTCCTCGTCTATGGCGGTGCGCACGATTTGCTCCGGTGTGCGGCGGATGCCGGTATAGATGACCTCCATTCCCGCCTCGAGAAGCCCGCGCGCCACCACCCTGGCCCCCACGTCGTGGCCATCCAGGCCGACCTTCGCCATCAGGACACGGATTTTGCGGGACATGATCTCGGAAGGTTCCTCAACACCATGCCCCAAGCATTTCGCCATCGCCGCGGCGAACGCCAATAAAGTGTTTTTATGTTGCACATAATGAGGGGTGAACCCGCTCGGCGAAGCCGTTTCAATTTCGATATCCAAAAGAGTGAATTCAAATCTATCTGATAGTGCGAAGTGGCTCCTCTTGCTAAGTCCATTTATTCAAGAAGCAGAGGCAACCAGACGGGCGACGGCAACGTCGCAGGCACAGGCCTAAATGCTCCGACTATCTCCGCTTCATCTAATGCAAACACGTTGAGGCGCACGTGGCAGCGCAGTGGAGGGCGGCGCGGGCGCAGGTTCGATACCAGGGAGGGACCAAATGGATCGGCGTTCTTTCATCACGGCGACCGGCGCGCTCGCCATCGGCTCGGTTTCGGCGGCTACATTGGCCACACCGGCCATCGCGCGCGGGGAGCAGGTTTGGCGAATGGTCACGACCTGGCCGAAGAACTTCCCCGGGATGGGGGTTGGCGCCCAGCGGCTGGCCGACCGCATCACGGCGGCGTCTGACGGTCGCCTGACCATCCAGGTGTATTCTGCCGGCGAATTGGTGCCGCCCCTCCAGTCCCTGGATGCCGTTATCGACGGCTCGGCCGAAATGAGCCATGGCGCTGCCTATTACTGGCAGAACAAGAGTCAGGGTCTCAATTTCTTCACTGGGGTCCCTTACGGAATGACGTCGCGCGAATTGTCCGGTTGGATCCAATATCTCGGCGGTCAGGAGATATGGGACGAGATTTACGATCAGTTCGGGGTGCAAGGATTCCTGTCGGGCGACACGGGAACCCAGGCGGGCGGCTGGTTCCGCAAGGAGCTCCACGGTCTCGAAAGCCTGCAGGGGCTGCGTTTCCGCAGCCCTGGTCTCGGCGGCCAGGTGTGGGCCAAGCTCGGGGCGACGGTGACGAACATGGCAGGGGGAGAAATTTTCCAAGCGCTGCAGTCCGGTGCCCTCGACGCGGCTGAATTCGTCGGGCCCTACAACGACCTGGCTCTCGGTCTCTACCAGGTCTGCAAGAACTACTACCTCCCAAGCTTTGTCGAACCCGGTGTCGCGACCGAGCTCGTGGTCAGCAAGGAGAAATTCCAGGCCTTGCCCGCCGATCTTCAGGCCATCATCAAAGACTGCTGCCAAGCGGAATACGACCAGATGGCTGCCGACTTCCAGGTCAATGATCCGCGCGCGCTCCGCACTCTTGTCAGCGAACACGGCGTCAAGGTTCTTCAGTTTCCGGACGAGATTCTCAAGGCCGGGGCGAAGGCCTCGGCGGAAATCATAACGGCGTTGCGGGACTCGAGTGATCCGCTCACCAAGAAGGTGACCGAGAGCTATATCTCCGCGCTGGCCACCATGCGCGAGCGCGCCGAGCGCACCGAAGTGCCCTATCTCCAAGCACGCGAACGGTACTTTTCCCTCTGAGCACTGAACGACATTTGAAGGCCCGGAGCCGCTCCGGGCTTATGTCTTCGGTTGCTTGCAAGGGGAGGGCTGTCGTCGCATGCAGGAATGCAGTTCACAGCAGAGGCGGACTTGGAGTTTCCTGTTCGCCAAACTGGCTGTCGCGGTCGTCATCGCAATTTGCGCCGTCAACAGGTGGGCCGGGACCATATTGTCCTGGCTGTCGCTCGCCGTCGTTCTCGTGTGCTTCACCGTGGTCGTGCAGCGCTATGTGTTCGCGACCAGCCACATCTGGATGCAGGACCTATACGTGTGGCTCAACGGTGCGATGTTCACCGGGGTTGCGGGCTATGCGCTGCTGCGCAATGACCATGTCCGGGTCGATATTTTCTACCGTCCCGCGGCAACCCTCACCAAGGCCTTGATCGACCTTACTGGCGTGGTTCTGTTTCTCCTGCCTTTCTGCTGGGTGGTTTCCGTCTATGCCTGGCCGTTCATAGCGCGGTCATGGCGCCTCCAGGAAGCTTCCGCCATTGGCGGCGGGATGCCAGGATTGTTCATCCTGAAAAGCTTCATTCTCGTCTTCTCGGGCCTGCTTGCTCTGCAAGGTATGGCGATTGCCCTTCGCAGCATCCTGGTTTTCGCGGGGCGCGAACACCTGCTTCCCGCCGAGCTGCGATATGAGAACAATGGGAGCTCTCACTGATGCAGCCAGTGCTCCTCGGCGAAATCCTCGCCGGCTTGATGTTCTTCGGCATTATCGGCCTCCTCATGCTGGGGTTTCCCGTCGCCTTCTCCTTGGCCGGCGCCTCGTTGCTGTTTGGCTTGGCCGGCGCTTTTCTCGGCGTGTTCGATCCATCGAATTTCAGCAGCCTTGCCGCACGCTATATCGGTTTTATGACCAACGAAGTGCTGGTGGCGGTTCCGCTATTCATCTTCATGGGCGTCATGCTCGAACGGTCGCGGATCGCGGAGCAACTGCTGCTCACGATGGGCAAGCTCTTCGGCAATCTGCGCGGCGGCCTGGGCATATCGGTGGTCGTCGTCGGCGCCATGCTTGCGGCGTCGACGGGCGTTGTCGGCGCCACGGTCGTGACAATGGGTCTGATTTCGCTCCCCGCGATGCTGCGGGCCGGCTACGATCCGAAGCTGGCTTCCGGCGTCATCTGCGCATCGGGAACACTGGGGCAGATCATTCCTCCCTCGACCGTGCTCATTTTCATGGGCGATATGCTGGCGGGCATCAATGCGCAGGTGCAGATGACCAAAGGCAATTTTGCCCCGACCCCCATTTCCGTTGGCGACCTCTTCGCGGGAGCATTGTTCCCTGGTCTTCTCCTCGTTTCGCTCTATCTCTCCTGGGTGGTCCTGAAGGCAATTGTTGCGCCTGCATCCTGTCCGGCAACGCCCGTACCCGCGGAGGAAAGGAAGCACCTCTTTCGAGACGTCCTGGTCGCTCTCGTGCCACCACTCCTGCTTATCGTCGCGGTGCTCGGCTCGATCCTTGGGGGTATTGCGACAGCAACGGAAGCCGCAGCGGTGGGCGCGGTCGGAGCCATGGTCCTCGCTGCCTTGCGGTGGCGGCTCTCGTTAACGGTGCTACGCGAAGCGGCCATTTCGACCGCCACCATCACATCCATGGTCTTCGTCATCCTGTTCGGAGCGTCGGTCTTCTCGATCGTCTTTCGCCTGATGGGTGGCGACAATCTGGTTCACGAGCTGCTTTCCGCCCTGCCGGGCAAGGAGATCGCCGCCGTGGCGGTGGTGATGCTCATCATGTTTCTGTTGGGCTTCATCCTCGACACGTTCGAGATCATCTTCATCGTGATCCCCGTCACCGCGCCGATCCTGCTCCATTTGGGCGTCGACCCGCTTTGGCTGGGCGTACTGGTCGGGGTGAACCTGCAAACGAGCTTCCTCACGCCGCCTTTTGGATTTGCGCTCTTCTACCTGCGCGGTGTTGCGCCGGCGAGCTTGACCACCGGAATGATCTACAAGGGGATCATTCCCTTCACATGCTTGCAGCTGTTTGCCATTGCCACCATGTTCGCCTTTCCGGAATTGGCGACTTGGCTTCCGCAATGGCTCTATCGTTGAAAGGATCGGGTGAGCGGTCGTGGAAATCGCGCGGCTGCAGCGACGCTGGCGTCACCCCATGATGGGCACGGGGCACGCAATGGCAGCTCTATGCCTCCGCGGTGAAGCCTGCCGTATTGATCCCGGCGACCGCACAGATCTCGTCGTTGTCAGAGGTATCGCCGGTCACGCCGACTGCGCCGAGAAGCTCACCGTCCTTGCGCACCAGAACGCCGCCGGGCACCGGGACGATCTTTCCCCCGGACACGCCAGAAAGGCCTTGAAAGAAATGCGGGCGATCGATCGCCATCTGGGAAACAGTCCGCGATCCGACACCGATCGCCAAAGCGCCATAGGCCTTGCCGAAGGCGATCTCGAAGCGGAGCATTGACGCACCGTCCTGACGTTGGAAAGCAATGAGGTGGCCACCTGCGTCAAGCACGACGACGCCCAGCGGTTTCAAGCGCAGTTCGGCGGCCTTCTGAAAGGCGGTTTCGATAATGCGATTCGCATCAGGCAGCGTCAGCCGGCTCAACTCTTTCGTTCCTCGTTCTATCGGGTCCAAACTGCTTTCGATCATAACGGCCGAAAGCAATTCTTCCATCGAAGAGATTTGAAACCGGACTTTTGCAATTCGCAAACATCGAACCCGGCAGCGTTCCGGGTCGGTCCCTAGGCAAAAGCTCGTTGCCGCTGCATCGGGGCGTGACGGCTGCTGACGAGCTCGAACAGGATGTCGCGCAAAGCGATTGCAGCGGGAGACAACTGGCTCGCCTCGAGCATCCGCAGCTCGATGGACGGCAGCTTGGGCAGGTTGAATGCCGAGCCCACATCGCGCATGCCGTCCGGGACCCGATGGCTCGCGCGGGCTGTTATCCCGTGCGAGGCGCGGACGGCGGCCCATATGCCGGGAAGGCTCGGGGTGGTCAGCGCCAGACGCCAGCGCAGCCTTCTTATCTCAAGCGTGCGTAGAGTAAGCTGCCTGAACAGGCAGGGGTGGTCGAAGACCACGAGCGGAATAGGCTCACCATCCCGCGGCCTGGCCAATTTTTCGCCGCCGAACCATTTCATCGGCAGCGATGCGACATGGATGCCATGCGTATCGGAGCCCTGCGGAAAATAGGCAAAGGCGACATCGATGCGCCCGGCACGCACCTCCTCTTCCAAAGCGTGGTTTCGGCCCGCACGGACCTCCAGATGGACGCCGGGCATGTGGCGCGAAAACCGCAAGAATGCTTCGGGCATGAGGTCGTCGAAGAAATCCTGGGGAATTCCCATCCGTACGGCCGCTTCACCCGTCGTCGCGCCCAGCGACAAGGCCGCTTCATCATTGAGCGCGATGATCCGGCGCGCATATGTCAGGAGTGCCTCGCCTGCCTCGGTCGTGACAAGGCCGCGGCCTTGCCGACGGAACAACGGCTGGTTCGCCTGCTCCTCCAGCTTCTTCAACTGCATGCTGACTGCCGATTGCGATCGGCCGAGGTAGGATGCGGCACGCGCGAAGCTCCCCATCTCGATGCCGACGACCATCGTGCGCAGAGCGTCCATGTCAAAGGTGGGTCTCATTTCCGTTTTCCGGGATTACCACTTCAAATCTATCTGATAGTCGAAATTATCTGCCTTCGCTAGTATCCCTCGACAAGAAGGAGATCACTGCCAGCGCCAGGGTGCTGGGCGCGTGATCTGAAGCCCTGATGGATCAGGCGGTCGCGCGGTGCGCGACCGAATCTGATCGGGCGGCAAGGGAAGCTCATGGCACAGAATTCCACGGGGACGCCTATAGGCTTCATAGGGCTCGGCACCATGGGCGAGCCGATGGCGCGGAGAATGGTGAAGGCGGGCATACCGCTGCTGGTGTGGAACCGTTCGCCATCGAAGTGCGGCGTGCTGGCTGACGCTGGAGCCGCCGTCGCCCGAGACCCGGCCGAGGTCTTCGGGAAGTGCGAGACCGTGATTTCCATGCTTGTGGACGGTGCGGCGCTGGATGCGGTGCTTTCGCGCGGTCATCCGGCTTTCGGCGAGAAGGTTGAAGGCCGCAGGCTGGTCAATATGGCCACGACGGCTCCCACCTATTCGCGGGCGCTCGAGCGCGACATTCATGCGGCGGGCGGGGCCTATGTGGAGGCGCCGGTGTCCGGTTCGCGCAAGCCCGCCGAGGCTGGGGAACTCGTGGCCATGCTAGCAGGAAGGCCAGAAGAGGTGGCCACAGTGCGGCCACTCCTCACGCCGATGTGCCGCAACGCGATAGCCTGCGGTCCTGTGCCCAACGCCCTCTATATGAAGCTGGCGGTGAACCTGTTCTTGACCGCTATCGTGACCGGGCTTGCCGAGTCGACACATTTCGCGGCGCGCCATGGCCTCGACCTTGCGCAATTCGTGGCCGTGCTCGACGCCGGGCCCCTGGCCAGCGACGTGTCACGGGTGAAGGCGAAAAAGCTTCTCGATCAGGATTTCGCCGTGCAGGCATCCATCACCAATGTCATGGAAAACGTGCGGCTTATCTTCGAAGCCGCGCGCCAGGCCGAGATCGCGTCGCCATTGCTGGACACGTGCCATGCACTCTTTCAGGAGAGTCACGCCCTGGGGCTGGGCGATACCGACATGGTGGGGGTGATCCGTGCGATCGAGCAACGCACCGCCGCGCTCACGTGACGCTCAGTAAAGCAAAGCCCGCCGACCGCACGGCCAGCGTGCCAAGGAGGAGTTGAGAATGAACATTTACCCCGCAGGCACGAGGCCCTCGCGCCGTGGTGCGGAGGAGCACTTCACCGGTACCGTCTGGCGCGAGCAAATCATAGAGGCGCCGGCGCCGGCGCGGGTATGCGCAGGCTTCGCCCGGTTCGAGCCAGGCGCGCGGACGGCCTGGCACACCCATCCCCTCGGCCAGACATTGTGTGTCTTGTCCGGCATCGGCCGGGTCCAGAGCTGGGGTGGTGACATCCGGGAAATCCGCGCCGGAGACGTGGTGTGGATCCCTCCCGGTGAAAAGCACTGGCACGGTGCCAGCCCGACGACGACCATGGTCTATATCGCAACCCAAGAGGCGCTCGACGGCATCCACGTGACCTGGATGGAGCATGTGACGGACGAGCAATACGGCGCTGCGGGGGCCTGACGCCGGCGCAATCGCGATTTCAAAACTGGGTGACTGTCGAAAGTAGACGACGGCGATAGCGTCGCGTTGTTCAAGCAGCGCGCTGGGGAGAGTTCGTATTCTCGCGGAGGAATTGCCGATGCCAAAGAATATTCAATGCACGTTTAGCGTCGACGTAGACGCCGTTGCTGGTTTCCTCGGTTCTTGGGGAGGGGCAGACTCTCTCTACGACATCCAGCGCGGGGTCTTCTCCGTCGAGGTCGGGACCCCAAGAGTGCTCAGGCTTTTCGACAGGCTGGGCATCAAGGCGACTTGGTTCATTCCCGGTCATACGATCGAATCATTTCCCGACCACACCAGGATGATCGCGGACGCGGGGCACGAAATCGGCGCCCATGGCTATTCGCACGAGCCTCCTGTCGGGCTTAGCCTCGAGCAGGAAGAAGACATCCTCAAGAAGACGATAGAGTTGATCGAGAAGTACTCCGGCAGGAGGCCTCGCGGCTACTCGGCGCCGTGGTGGGAGCCGTCCGCCCACACTTTCGACCTCGCCCTCAAGCACGGCTTCGCTTATGGCCACACGCAGGCCTATCACGATTTCCTGCCCTTCTATGCACGCACGGGAGAGGCCTGGACCAAGGTCGATCATTCCAAGCAAGCAGCGGAATGGATGAAGCCGCTGGTGCATGGCCGGGAGATCGATCTGGTCGAGATACCGACCAACTGGTATCTCGACGACTTGCCGCCCCTGATGTTCATCAAGAAGGCACCCAATAGCGGCGGCTGGTTCAATCCTCGCGATATCGAGGAATTGTGGCGTGATCAGTTCGACTGGGTCTATCGGGAAATGGATTACGCTGTCTTCCCGATCACCATCCATCCCGATGTCGCCGGCCGGCCTCAGTTTCTCCTCGTGCTCGAGCGCCTCATCTCGCACATAAACGCGCATCCCGGCGTGCGCTGGCTGACAATGGAGGACGTTGCCGAGGACTTTCGTCGCCGGCATCCATTCGAGGGGCGCTGAGGCGGTGCCGCTTGAACTGCAAGACCTGCCGGACGTCGACGCTCCGGGCGGCGACGGCGGGCTTCGCGATGTGCTCTCCGCCCCGGTCGGCGACGATACCGCCGCCTACGCGATCGCAATGCGGCAACCGTTCGACCAGCTGAGACAGGCTGCGGCGCAAGTGGCCGGCATTCTTGCACTGGCAGCGGCCGGGAGCCGAACGGCTTCGCCGGACCATCCGATGCTCGCGCTCGCCCGCCAGGCCTACGAGGAGGCGGTGGATGCTATCCGCTCGACAAAGTCCCCTCGGCAGGCGGCGCATCACCACCGGCACATGTTGCGGGCGGTGAGCTTCATTGGACGCGCGCTGAACGAAGCGAGGGCGACGGCATGCTCCGGGGGCGTGGTCGATGTCGACAGAGTCCTGCCGCCGCTGCGCATCGGCTGGCAGGAATTGCAATGGACGGCCGGCGCTCTTCCCGGATTCGAAGTCGTGGCCTTCAACCAGGCGTGTTGTGCCCACCACGGGCGACAGGCGCCCTAGACGCGAGAGGGGGCAATGGGCACCTATTCAATCTGGGTTCTGGAATACGGCTATACCAGCGAGTTCCCGAAAGCGATCACCGTCCACGGCGCCTTCGGCGAAAGCATCCGCTTCTCCTACGCTTATGTTCTCATCAAGGGCAATGGCCATGTCGCCATGGTGGATGTCGGTTATGACAACACCGCCTACGGTAAGGTGCTGAACGATCGCTTTGGGATCGAGAACTGGCATTCGCCGCGAGATGTGCTGAGCGCCTGCGACGTGGCGCCCGAGGATGTCTCCCATGTGTTCGTCACCCACGCCCATTTCGACCATTTCGGCGGCTCCGAACACTTCCCCAACGCCGTTTTCTACCTGCAGGAGCGCGAGCTTTCGAAATGGATCTGGGCGATGGCCCTCGACCGCAAGTTCCGCTGGCTGACCGCCGCCATCGACGCCAACGATATCATGCGGGCGGTCAATCTGGCACGGGAAGGCCGGCTCGTATGCGTCGACGGTGCGCGGGAGGACGTGCTGCCGGGGATCGACCTCTTTCCGGCGCACGACACGCACACGGCCGGCTGCCAATACGTTCTCGTCCGCAACGACGGCAGACCTGAGAGCTCCGACGGCTGGATCCTGGCGGGCGACCTCGTCTACCGGTTCGAGAACCTCGTGGGCAGCGATGAGAACGACCCCTCCTATCTCCCGATCGGACTGGCGACCGGCAGCCAGACCAATCTTCTCCTCGCCACCGACGAGATGCTGACACGGGTGGGCGGGGACCCGCGGCGGATCATCCCCGTCCATGAGGCGCGCCTCAAGGACGCATTTCCCTCCCGTCGAACAGCCGCGGGCCTGCACATCGTCGAGGTGACGCTCGGTGCAGGCCAGACGAGCCTGGTCGCATAGCTGAGGCCATCATGATCTACGAGTTTCGCACCTACAGGCTCCGCCCTCGTGCGCTTCCTGAATTCCTCGGGCTGTTCGGCGATGCGCTGCCGCGACGGGAGCAATTCTCCAAGCTTGCCGCGTTCTGGTACACCGAGATCGGGCCGCTCAACGAGGTCATCCATGTGTGGCCCTACGAGAATGCGCTCGAGCGCACACGCATCCGCGCCGAAGCGGTGAAGGCCGGCGTCTGGCCCCCGGCGACAGGACATCTCATCCTGGACATGAAGGCGGAAGTCTTCGATGCCCTGCCATTTTCACCTGCACTCGATCCGTCCGACCATGGCCCGTTTTTTGAGATGCGGACCTCGACGCTCAAGCCGTTCAGCATTCCGACCATGGTCGAGCGCTGGAAGGACAGGATCGCGGCTCGTGCAGAGCTGTCTCCCCTGATCGGCGTCTTCTCATCCGATATTGGCGGCCTCAACCGGTGGATGCACATCTGGGCCTACAGAAGCCTCGATGAGCGAGACGTGATACGGAAGCGGGCCGAGGAGCAGGGCATCTGGCCGCCGCCGGAAGAAAGTCCGGCGATGGACGAAGAGAGCAAAATTCTGCTGGCAGCCCCGTTCTCGCCAATCAAGTGAAAGCGATACATTCGCCCCTTCACCACTCGATGCAACCTCCACCCCAACTCGCGAGCAATCTCTAGAGCGCATCCGCTCTTCTTCGAATCGCGGATCCGCTTCAAGTTCTTGCTGGGTCGCATTTTCTTCACGCGAACCGGTATCCACTTCGCTCGAAAATGCTCAAAACACGATCTCACAACCCGCTTGACCGCCAGTGCAATTCCGTTCACCGATAGTCCCAAGTCGGGAAGAATTGCGTGGACCTACGACAGATCCAATACTTCGTTGCTCTCTACGAAGAAAAGAGCATCACCAAGTCGGCGCGACGGCTCCACGTGGTGCAGCCCGCGGTCAGCATGCAGATACGGCGCATCGAGGTGGACTACGGCGTGACGCTGTTCGAGCGGACGTCGGCCGGCGTGTTTCCCAATGACACGGCCGCGGCGATCTACCCGACATGCATCGAGATCCTCGCCCAGGTCGAGAAGGTGCGCCAGACCCTGCGGCAGGGTTCGGGCAAGCTGTCGGGCCGGCTTTCGGTCGGCGTGCCGCCCTCCATCGCCCACGGCATTCTGGCGCCCCTGCTGCTCGAGTTTCGCGCCAAGCATCCTGGCGTGCATCTCGCGGTGCACGAGGGCTATAGCGCCCACCTCGTCGACTGGCTGCTCCAGGGTGATCTCGATTTCGCGATCTTGAGTGAATACGAGGAGGACAAGCGCCTGCGCCGGCAGCCGATCGCCACGGAAGAGCTGCGGGTGGTCGGCAGCACGGAGGCAGCCTTTCCCGGCGACATGATCACCGGCAAGCAGCTGCTCGACTTCAAGCTGGTTGTGCCCTCGTCCAAGAACCTGATCCGCATTCTGCTCGAAGCGGAATTCGACCGGGTAGGGCTGGACTTCGTGCCGGCGATGGAGGTGGATTCCCTGGCGACCGTATTCGCAACCATCCGCGATCCGGAATGGGCGACGATCCTGCCGGCTTCGGCTATTGGGGCGACGCACACAGCCAGCGGCCTGCGCAGCCTGAAGCTGGTGGAGCCGACGATCCGGCGAACCCTGGTCGCGACATTCCAGGCGCACAAGTCTTCTCACCCGGCGACGCCCTATTTCATAGCGGCGCTGAAGGAGGCCATCATCGCGGTGGGCGGCATCGAGGCGACCACATAAAGCGGTATGATGCGCCACATCAGAAGATATTAGTCGACTGGCTCCAGGGCGCTAACGCACAGTGCCCATGCCCGGGAGGCCGCCGCCTCCGGCCATGTGCGGGGGCTTGAGCGTGCAGAAGCTGAGCGTGCAGAAGAACAGCCATTCGGCCGGCGAAGAGCCGGTCGACATCTTCACGATGGTGGTGCTGCGCCGGCGGTTCGAAGCCATCATCCGTGAGATGATCAACGCGCTGTTTCGGTCCGGCCGGTCCGGCGTGCTGAACACTGCCATGGACTTCTCCTGCAGCCTCACCGATGCGAAGTTCCAGTCGATCAGCCTTGCGCTCGGCCTGCCCGTGCATGTCGGCGCGATCGACCTCATCCCCCGGGCGATCGCGGCAAAGTTCGGTGACGATATCCATCCCGGCGACTGCTTCGTCAACAATAGCGGTTATCTCGGCAATACCCATTGCGCGGATTTCACGGTCTGCGCGCCGGTCTTCGTGGAGGGCGAGATCGCCTTCTATGTGATCGCCCGTGCCCATCTCGGCGATATCGGCTTTCCCACCCCCACCACCTACGGTCCGTTGTCGCGCGACGTGTATGAGGAAGGGCTGATGCTGCCCTGCGTGCGGATCCAGAAGGATTACCGCGACGTCCCCGAGGTGATCGATATCTGCAAGGCCAATATCCGCGTGCCCCAGCAGTTCTATGGGGACTATCTCGCGGTCCTGGCGGCGGTGCGCACGGGCGAGGCGCGGCTCGCCGCTTTGTGCGCCAAATACGGCTTCGCGACCGTGAAGTCGTTTCTCGATGCTTTCCAGGACTATGCGGAGAAAGTGGCCATCAGCGCCATCGGCGCGCTGCCGCGCGGCAAGGTCACCAAGGAAATGCTCTATGACTCCGAAACGGAGCTTTATCCGGATGGCATCCCGATCCGCGCGACCATAGAGGTTGACCCGGATGCGGGGCTCGTGACCGTGGATCTGCGCGACAATGTCGACAATCTTCCGCTCGGCATCAACATGACCGAGAGCACCACCATTGCCGCCTGCATGACCGCGGTGCTGAACGTGCTCGGTCCAGACGTGCCGCGCTGTACCGGCTCGTTCCGCCGCATCCGGCTGCTGATGCGCGAAGGGGCGGCGATCGGCAAGCCGCGCTTTCCGGCCGCGACGTCAGCGGCGACCACCAATCTGTGCCATGCCCTGATCCCACATCTGCAATCGATGTTTGCCGAGCTGGGCGGCGACCTCGGCACCGCCTATGGCACCATCGGCATGCCCGGCTCCTGCGCCGTGGTCAGCGGCGAAGATCCGCGCGTGCCGGGCAAGTCGTTCGTGAACCAGCTGATCATGGGCTATTGGGGCGGGCCGGCCATGCACGGCCATGACGGCTGGCTCACCTATGGCAGCGGCGCTTCCCAGGGGATTCTCTGGCAATCCAGCGTCGAGGTGGTCGAGCAGCAGCAGCCGATCATCATAGAAAAGCTCGAGGTCCGGGAGGATTCGGCCGGCGCCGGCCAATGGGAAGGCGCGCCGGGGGCCCTGTGCGTCATCCGCCCGCGGCTGGGAGCGGTGCGGTTCATGGTGAACTCCGCCTCGCGGACGCATCCGCCCCAAGGGGTGCGCGACGGCCACCCGGCCGCGCCGATGCGGATCGCGCGCATCGATGCGGAGGGTGAGCGGCACGATCTGCCCATTTCCGTGGATACGACGCTGATGCCGGGGGAGAAACTGCTTTCGGAAGGCTGCGGCGGCGGTGGCTATGGCGACCCGCTGACGCGCGATCCCGAGCGCGTCCTTGAGGCTGTGCTTGCCGGCCGCATCTCGCGCCAGCGCGCCGAGAAGATCTATGGGGTGGCGATCCGCGCCGAAGGCTCACGCCTACGCTTCGATCCCGAGGCCACGGAGAGCCTGCGCCAAGCCCTCAGACGTGGCGGAGCCGAGCTATGACCATCGAGATCGCAGTCGATGTGGGCGGCACCTTCACCGATCTCGTCTTGCGGGAAACGAGCGGTCGTGTGCGCGCCTTCAAGGCGCCGACGACCCCCGGACGGATCGTCGATGGGATCCTGAACGGGCTCGACCTGGTCGCCCGTGCCTATGGGCTGGAGCGCCGTCGCCTGCTCTCGGCCTGCTCCAAATTCGCCTGCGGCACGACGGCGGCGACCAATGCGATCCTAGAGGGGACCTATGCCCGCACCGGCCTCATCTGCACGGAAGGGTTCCGCGACACGCTGCTGATCCGTGAAGGCGGCAAGCAGGACACCTACGCCATCGCGGTGGACTATCCCCAGCCCTATATCCCGCGACACCTGACCTTCGGCGTGCGTGAGCGGGTGAATGCGGAAGGGGGCATCGAGCTGCCGCTTGATGAAGGCCACGTGGCCGAGGTGATCAACCGACTGAAGGCGCAGGAGGTGGAATCCATCGCCGTCGCCCTGCTCTGGTCCATCGCCAATCCCGATCACGAGCTGCGCATCGGCGCGCTGCTCGATGAGCACTGGCCGGAGATCCCCTACAGCCTCAGCCATCGCACCAGCCCCACCTTGCGCGAGTACCGCCGCACCTCGGCAACCGCCATCGATGCTTCGTTGAAGCCGCTGGTGAAGCGCGCGGTGAGCGAGCTGGAGGAAAACCTGCGCGCGGCGGGGCTGACCGGCGTGCTGACACTGGTCACCTCGTCCGGCGGCCAGACGTCGGGCGAGGAGGTGATGGCGCGACCAATCAATCTGTGCCTGTCCGGCCCCTCCGCCGCGCCCGAAGCGGCCCGCTCCAGCCTTCGGGCGGAAGCGGCCGAGACCTGCAATGCGATCGTCGTCGACATGGGCGGCACCAGCTTCGACATCAGCATCATCAACGATTGGGAAATCCCCATGCACCGGGAAGGCGTGATTGCCGGGCACGCCTTCGGGGTTCCATCGGTGGAGGTGAAGACCATCGGCGCCGGCGGCGGCTCCATCGCCCGGGTGGATGCGGGCGGCTTCATTCATGTGGGCCCGGAAAGCGCCCGCTCCATTCCTGGGCCCGCCTGCTATGGGCGTGGTGGGACCCGGGCCACGGTGACGGACGCAAACCTGGTGCGCGGTTTCCTCGATGCGTCGAGCTTTGCCGGCGGCACCATGGCGCTTGCGCCGGAGCGCGCGGTGGCGGCCATCGAAGCCGATGTTGCGCAGCCGCTGGACCTCTCGGTGGACGAGGCCGCAAGCCTGATCGGGCTCACCGTCGAGCAGAACATGGTCGCCGCCATCGAGGACATCACCATCCGCCAGGGTGTTGACCCGCGCGAATATGTCATGGTGGCGGGCGGGGCCGCGGCCGGTCTGCATGCGGTGCCGATCGCCCGCGAGCTCGGCATCCGTCGGGTGGTCGTGCCGCCGGTGGCGGGCGTCCTCAGCGCCTTCGGCATTCTGGTGAGCGACATCCGGTCGACCTTTTCGCGCAGCCTGCCTGCCACCACCGACCGGTTCGACTATGCCGCCGTGAACGATACACTGGCAGCGCTCGACGCCGAGGCCCGCGCCTATCTCGACCGTATGAACGTGTCCGAGCAGGCGCGCGAAGTGCGCTTCTCGGTCGAGGCGCGCTATCGTGGCCAGGTCTGGCAGCTCACGCTCAATCTCGCGAATGCGCGGATCAAGGACGATGCGGCCCTTGCCGCCCTGATCGAGGATTTTCACCGGCTGCACGAGCGGCATTATTTCGTGCGCAGCACCGATCCGGTCGAGTTCACCGAATGGTCGGCGATCGCCGTGGGCAGGCTTCCCACCGGCCGCCTGGAGCATGAGACGGCGCGCGACGGCAGCCTCGAAGCCGCACGCAAGGCGCCACGCTCGGTCTATATGCGCGAAGTCGGCGGCCGGGCGAAGGTCCCGGTCTTCGATGGAACGCGCCTTGCACCGGGGATGCGCATAGAGGGGCCCGCCTTGATCGATCAGCCGCTGACGACGGTGGTGCTCTATCCCTCGACCGCAGCTTCGGTGACCGCCAATGGCAGCCTGTGGATCGATCTCTCCTGAGGCCCGGGGAGGCCAAGATGAGCGCGCGTGAAACCACAATCTATCTCAATGGTCGCTTCCTTCCCGAGAAGGAGGCGACGGTATCGGTCTTCGACCGCTGCTTCCTCTATGGCGATGGCGTCTTCGAGGGCATCGCCGTGTGGGCGCGAGCGCCATTTCGCCTCAAGCCGCATCTCGACCGGCTGAGGGATGGCCTTGCCTATCTGCGCATCGCCAACCCCCATGACGACGAAGGCTGGGCGGCGCTGATCGAGCAGACGATCGCCGAGAACGCCATGGAGGATGGTTATCTCAGGCTGCAGATCAGCCGGGGTGAGGGCATATCGTCAATCAAATGGGAGCCGCGGCTCCTTCGCAAGGCCGAGCCGAATGTGACGATCATCCCCATCGTCGGCTTCAAGGATTACTACAAGGGCCTGATCGCGGAGAAGATGGAGAGCGGCCTGCGCGCCATCGTGCTGTCGAGGCCGCGCGTGCCCTCCGCCTCGCTGCCTTCCGGCACCAAGCACTGCAATTATCTCAACAGCGTGCTCGGCGCGATCGAGGTCACCTCGTCCGAGGCTGATATCGGCATCGCGGTCGACCGGGAGGGCTTCGTCACGGAAGGCATCGCCTACAATGTCTTCGGTGTGAAGGACGGGCGCCTGTTCACAGCACCGCTCAACCGCGACATCCTGCCGGGTATCACCCGCTCGGTGGTCATCGAAATCGCCCGCGCCGAGGGGCACGAGGTCTCGGAAGAGCTTTTCGACATCTTCAGCCTGAGCGCGGCCGACGAGGTCTTCATCTGCTCGACCCTCGAGCTTGCGGTACCCATGGTCGAGATTGCCGGGCGCAAGATCGGTTCTGGCCAGCCGGGGCCGATTGCCAAGAAATTCGGCCGGCTGCTGGTCGAGACAATGGAGCGCGAGGCGCGGGCGTGGCATGCCGAGCGCCAGCGTGCAAGGAGGAGCGCATGAGCGATTTCATCGACCTGAAGGGCAAGACGGTGCTGGTGACCGGCGGCTCGCGCGGCATCGGCGAGGGGATCGTGCGCGGCCTCGTGGCCGAAGGCGCCAATGTGGTGCTGAACTATACCTCGAGCCGCGAGCGGGCGGAGGCGATCGCCGACGAGCTCGGCCGCGACCGATGCCTCCCGGTCCAGGCGTATATGGACCGCTGGGAGGATCTTGATCGGCTCTGGGCCGAGGCGGTGGCCTGGAAGGGCCGTATCGATGTGCTGGTGAACAATGCCGCCGTCCGGCAGCCGGTACCCATAACGGCGCCCAGCAAAGAGTGGGACGAGCACTGGATCTACACGCTGCGGGTCAATCTGGTGGCCACCGCCCATCTCTCCCGCATGGCCGTGCTGCACTTCCAGGAGACGGGCGGCGGCATCATCATCGGCATATCGGCGCGCATCGCGGTGCGGGGTGACCGGCCCGACTTCTTCCACGATGGCGCGTCCAAGGGCGGCATGAACTCGCTGCTGCGCGGCATCGCCCGCTTCTATGCCAAGGACAACATCCAGACCTACATCCTCTGCGTCGGGGTCATCAACACCAAGCAGGCCGACGACATGCTGAACATCTATGGCGCGGAGGAGATGCTGTCCGAGATTCCCTTCGGCCATTTCGGCACGCCGCAGGACGTGGCCAATGTGGTGGTGTTCTGCGCGAGCGGCAGGGCGCGGTATTCGTCCGGCACGACGATCGACGTCACCGGCGCCTCGTTCATCCATTGACCCTCCGGATCGGGCCGATGACCGCCGCGCCCCGGCAAAGCCTGATCGGTGTCTCGCTGCCTCGCGTGGAGGATGAGCGCTTCGTCACTGGCAGGGGGCTCTATGTCGCCGATCTGCGGATCGAGGGCGCGGTCCACGCGGCGTTCGTCCGCTCTCCCATAGCCCACGGCCATATCCGCGCGCTGAACCTTGAGGCGGCGCGAATGGCGCCAGGGGTGATTGCGGCCTTCTCCGGACGGGACCTCGTGGCGGGCGGCGTCCTGCCGCTCCCATGCGTGCGGGCGACGGACAGCGCCGACGGCACGCCGTTCTGGGCGCCAGTCCGCCATGCGATCGCGGTCGACGCCGTTCGCCATGGGGGCGAGGCGGTTGCGCTCATCATCGCCGAGAGCGAGCTGGCCGCGATCGAAGCCGTCGATCTCGTGGAGGCGGATTACGAAGAACTCCCCGCGACGATCGATGCTCGCCAGAGCGGCGAGCGTGCTTTCGACTGGGAGAAGGGCGACCGGGAGCGGACGGAAGCGGCGTTTCGCCAGGCCGCGCGGATCGTCGAGATCGAGGCGGTCAACAATCGGGTGCTGATCAGTCCACTGGAGCCGCGCGGGGCGGTGGCGGCCTATGACGCGGCAAGCGGGCAATACACGCTGTGGGCGCCGAGCCAGGGCGTCCACCTGATCCGGCGACTCGTCGCGCCGACGCTGGGGATCGAGCTGGAGCGGCTGCGCGTGGTGACCAACGACGTGGGCGGCAGCTTCGGGGCAAAGCTCGTGAGCATGCCGGAGCAGACGGCGCTGCTGTTCGCCGCGCGTGTGCTTGGCCGCCCGGTGCGCTGGATCGCTTCCCGCTCGGAAAACCAGCTCACCGACATTGCCGGGCGCGATCACGTGATGAAAGCACAGCTGGCGCTGGATGGGGATGCTCGCATTCTCGGCCTCAAGGTCGAAACCTTTGCCAACCTCGGCGCCTATGCCTCGGCCATCGGTCCATCGTCGCCGACGGTCGGGTTCGCCGCCACCATGTGCGGGCCCTATGACTTCCAGGCCGTCCACCTGACCGTGCGCGCCCGCTATACGAACACCGCACCGACCGATGCCTATCGCGGGTCGGGCAAGCCCGAATCCATCTACCTGCTGGAGCGTCTGGTCGAGCGCGCGGCCCGTGAAACCGGCCTTGATCCCATTGAATTCCGCCGCCGCAATCTCATCCCGGCAGCAAAGATGCCCTACCGCGCCGCCAATGGCTATGTCTATGACAGCGCGGATTTCTCGGCCGTCATGGACAAGGCCCTTGAGCTTGCCGGCTGGGAGGACTTCCCGGCGCGCCGATCGGTGAGCGAGAGCCGGGGGAGACGCCGGGGCAGGGGGCTCGGGCTCTATCTGCATACCACCGGCGTTACGTCGCAGGAAGTATCCCGCGTGCGTCTCGACTCGGCAGGGCTTGTGGTCGTGGAGACAGGCCTCCAGTCATCGGGCCAAGGCCACGAGACGAGCCTGGCACAGCTTACGGCCGAGCGGCTCGGCATCGCACTCAACGAAGTCCGTATCGAGCAGGGCGACAGCACCCGCGCCGAGACGGGCGGCCCCACCGCCGGATCATCTTCGTTGCAGGTCGGCGGCATCACCATTCTGCGCGCCACGGAAGCGATGCTGGACAAGGCGCGGCACCGGGCGGCCGATCATCTGGAGGCCCTGGTGGAGGATGTGGTCTATGAGGCCGGCCACTTCCGTATTGCGGGCACCGACCGCCGCATCCATCTCTTCACCCTGGCCAAGGAGCTTGCCACCCGTGGGGAGGACGGCTGCGCGGGCGAGGCGGCGCTGGAGGGCAATATCCTGACCATTCCGAACGGCGCCTATGTCTGCGAGGTGGAGGTGGATCCGGCGACGGGCGCCGTGGCGATCGATCGGTTCGTGGGTGTCGACGATGTGGGCCGCAGGCTTAACCCGCAGCTCGTCGAGGGGCAGGTGCATGGCGGGATGGCCCAGGGCATCGGCCAGGCGCTGCACGAATATGTCCGATACGATCCGCAGACGGGCCAGATGCTCTCGGGCACGCTGATGGATTATTGTCTGCCCCGCGCCGACGACCTGCCGATGTTCACGCTCGACGCCGCCGATCTGCCGACCGGCAACAACATGCTGGGCATGAAGGGCGCGGGCGAGATCGGGTGCATCGGCGCCCCCGCGGCGGTGATCAATGCCCTCGCCGATGCGATCGGCCATGATCGGATCGACATGCCCGCCACGCCGGAACGGGTCTGGCGCGCCCTGAACAACCTGCCGGAGTTTCAGCCATGATCCCCGAACGGGCCGATGTCGTCATCATTGGTGGCGGCATCATCGGATGTTCCATCGCCTATCACCTGGCCAAGATCGGCATTTCCGACACGCTGCTGCTGGAGCGGCGGCAGCTGTGCTGCGGCACCACCTGGCACTCCGTCGGCTCGGTGGCGGAACTGCGCGGCAATCGCCGCATGACCGAGCTCGCCCGCTACACGGCCGAGCTCTATCGCAGCCTCGAAGCCGAGACGGGGCAGGCGACCGGCTATAAGAAAACCGGCTCGATCATGCTCGCGCTCAACAAGGAGCGGCTGAGCGAGATGGAACGCGCGGCGGTTCTGGCGCGCGCCTTCGGCCAGGAGGCCGAGATGATCTCGGTTTCGGAGATCACGAAGCGCTGCCCCCAGGTGCGCACCGACGACGCTTTGGCCGGCCTCTATCTCCCAACGGATGGCCGCACCAACCCGATCGACACAACCCAGGCGCTGGCCAAGGGCGCCCGCATGGGCGGCGCGAAGATCGTGGAAAATGTGGAGGTTACCGGGCTTGCGGTCGCCGACGGCAAGGTGCGCGGCGTGGAGACCACACAAGGGCCGGTCCGCGCCGAGGTGGTGGTGCTGGCGGCGGGCATGTGGAGCCGCGCCTTTGCCGCGCGCTATGGCGTCAGCCTGCCCCTGCAGGCGGCCGAGCACTTCTATGCGGTGACGGAGACGATCGAAGGCCTGCAGCCCTCCATGCCCTTCATCCGCGTACCCGATGAGAGCACGTATTACAAGGAGGATGCGGGCAAGCTCTTGTTCGGATGCCTGGAAAAGCGCGCGAAGCCTTGGGCGCTCGATGGCATCCCCAAAGAATTCTGCTTCGATTCCTTACCTCCGGATCTCGAGCATTTCGAACCCATACTGACGGCGGCGATCGCCCGGTTTCCCCTGCTGGAAAAAGCCGGCATCCAGCTGTTCTTCAACGGCCCGGAGAGCTTCACGCCGGACGGGAACGCCCTGGTGGGCGAAACGCCGGAACTCGGCAACCTGTTCGTGGCCTGCGGCATGAACACCGTCGGCGTGATGTCGGGTGGGGCGGTGGGCCGCATGCTGGCCGAGTGGATATCGGAACGGCGCCGGCCCGAGGGCTTTGCCGAGTTCGACGTCGCCAGGATGTCGCCGTTCCAGTCCAGTCGCAATTTCCTGCGCCACCGCACGGTGGAAGCGCTCGGCGTGCTCTACGATGTCGGCTTTCCCAACCGCGAATATACTTCCGGGCGTGGGGCGCGGCGCATGCCCCTCCACGACCGGCATGTCGCTGCCGGGGCCATCATGGGCAGTCGCGCGGGATGGGAAGTGCCCCTGGTCTATGCACCGGCCGGAGCGCCGCGCGAGATGAACTACAGCTTCGGCCGGCAGAGCTGGGTGTCCTGGGCGGCGGAAGAGGGCAGGGCGGCGCAAGAGAGCCTCGCGCTGTTCGACCTTTCCGCCGCGGCCAAGATCGAGGTGAGCGGCGCCGGCGCTTTCACCCTGATGGACCGGCTGTCCGCCTCTCCGCGAGGGCGGGGGCTGTGGCAGGCGCTCTGGCTCAATGAACGCGGCCGCATCCATGCCTCCGTCGCGGTCCTGCCGCTGGAGGGGACGCGCTCTCTCGTGATCTCGGCGCCCGGATCCGAGCGGCTGCATGGCGCCTGGATGAAGCGCTATCTGCGCTCGGGAGAAGAGGTGATCCTCCGCGACGCCAGCTCCGCGCACGCAATCTTCCTCCTGTCCGGTCCGAGGGCCTCGTCCGTTCTGGCAGAGGCCGGCGCCCGCAATCTCGACCACCCGGTGGCGCGGATCGAGATTGGCTATGCTCCGGCCATCGCGGCTCGGGTCGAGGGATACCTGCCGGGCGCGTGGCTTCTGGTGCTGCCGGCGGAATTCGCCGCCCATGCGTTCGAGGCCTTGCAGGCGGCGGCTGGCGGTTCCGTTCGCCTTGCCGGGGCCAACGCGCTGGAGGCGCTGCGCATCCGCGCGGCGTCCCCGGCATGGCCGTCCGAACTATCCGACACCGTCACGCCCCGAGAGGCGGGCGTGGAACATCTGATCGACTGGAACGAGGCAGACTTCATCGGACGAGAACAGGCGCTGCGCGACCAGGACACCACTTTGCGCAGCCGGCTGGTCCGCGTAGCCATGCTGGAGGATCATTCCGCGCTCTACGGCCAGGAAGGCATCCTGCGCAACGGCCAGCCGGTGGGCCTCACCACGTCAGGCGCCTGGTCGGCAACCGACGGCGTGCCCGTGGCGCTCGGCTATGTATCGGACCTCGATGGGATCGATGACGGCTGGTTCGCGGGGAGCTCCTTCGAGCTCGACATCCCCGGCGGGCCGGTGCCGGCCCGCTGCACGCCCGTGCGGAGCTGACCACCCGCTCTTAACCCTTCTCCTCGCCAGACTGCAGGCCGGCACCCTTGGTCAGCCAGGCGCCGATCGCCACCGCGATGATGCTGAAGGCGATCAGCAGCGTGGCAATCGCCGTGATCGTCGGATTGATCTGCAGCACCAGCTGGTTGAACATCCGCTTTGGCACCGTGAAATGGGTGCCGGCGACGAACAGCGTGACCACCACCTCGTCGAAACTGATGACAAAGGCGAACAGCCAGGCGGCGGTCGCATTGGGCAGGATGTTGGGCAGAAGCACCCGCGTCAGCATCTGCATATGACTGGCGCCAAGCGTCAGCGCGACCTGCTCAACCCTAATGTCGAAGGCGCGGATGGCGAGCGACATGAGCAGGACCACGTAAGGGGTCGCCACCACGATATGAGCGACGATCAACGCCCAATACGCACCGAGTATGCTCAGCTTCGCAAAGAAGATATACAGTGCCACCGCGATGATCACCGGCGGGATCACCATCGGCATAATGAAATTAGCCTCGAGCGCGCTGCGCCCCAGAAACGTGCCGCGGACCAGACCGTAGGCGGCAAGGGTGCCTAGGATCAGCGCCAGGCTGCTCGACGTGACGCCGATCACCAGCGAGTTGACGGCCGCCTCCAGCCATTGCGGATCGCCGAAAAACGCCTCGTACCATCGCAGAGAAAAGCCGGGTGGGGGAAAGCGCAGGGATTCCGCGCTGGAGAAGGACATCGGCACCACGATGATGATCGGCAATGCGAGAAAGGCCAAGACCGCGCTGCCGGTCACCGCGAGGGCGGAGGACGCGACCCTCGATCCGCCTTGTATGGGGAGACGTTCGCTGCTCATGTTCAGCCCTGCCCGCTGGCGGCGCCGCGGCGGCTCCGCAGCCGTTGATAGACCCCGTAAAGCACCAGCGTCAGCACCAACAGAACGACCGACATGGCGGAGGCCAGGTTCCAGCGAGGGAACCGGTTGATGAGGATATCGAGCATGTTGGCGATGAGGGGCACCCGTCCTCCGCCGAGGATCGCCGGGGTGATGTAGAAGCCGAGGCTCAAGATGAAGACCAGCACGAAGGAAGCGCTCAGTGCCGGCAGTGACAGGGGGAAAAACACCCGGCGGAAGAATTCGCCCTGGCTCGCGCCCAGCGTATAGGCGACTGCGCGCAGCCGCGGATCAACCTGGCGCATGGCTGCATAGAGCGGCAGCAGCATGAAAGGCAGCAGCACATTGACCATGCCGATGATCACGCCGAGCTCGCCATAGAGGAACTCGATCGGCCGGTCGATCACTCCGAGATATTGCAATGCGCGGTTGACCAGGCCCGCGTTGCCGAGCACCACGATCCACGCATAGGTCCTGACGAGAATGCTGACCCAGAACGAGGTGACGATGATGGCGAGCGCGATGACCTGCCCGCGCCGCGACAGGAGCGTCATCCAATAGGCGAGCGGATAGCCGATGACTGCGCAGAGAACCGAGACGATGAAGGCGACCCGGGCGGTGCGGGCGATCACCGTCCAATAGATGGAGGAGGTCGCGAACTCGACATAATGGGCAATGGTGAGGCTGCCGCTGACCGGGTCCACCAAGCTCCACGCCGCGGTGAGCAGAAGCGGCAGGTTGAACGCCAGGGTGATGAAGGCGAGCAGCGGCACGACGAAACCAAAGCCGAACACCTTATCCCGCCTGCGCGGCCGCTGGGCCGGCCGGTCCCGCTCAATTCCGACGGTGCCCGCCTCCGCGGCCGTTTGCAGGTCGGTCATCAATCGTCCATTGGCTGCGTTCGTGGGCTGGCGCCCGCCCGGCTCGAGCCGAGCAGGCGGCTCGGTCTTTATCACTGCGACAGTTTGAATTCCTGCCAGCGCTTCTCCACGGTCGCGGCGTTATCGTACCACCACTTGCCGTCGGTCACGAACTGCACGTCGCGGTTAGCCTTGTAGTTCGGGAACTGGGACAGCTTGTCCTTCGGCAGCAGCGGGTCGAGCTCAGGGCTCGGTCCGGTATAGCTAATATGCTGCGCCACGCAGGCCTGTTTCTGCGGATCGGAATATTCGTGGAGATAGAGCCAAGCAGCCTCCTGCATGGCCGGGTCCGCGCCCTTCGGCGCCCCCCACCAGGAGGTGTCGAGCATGCCCTGGTTGAAGGAATGCTTGATCTCCGGCTTCGAAACGAGGCGGCCGGACCAGCCGATGGCATATTGCGCCTCGTTGTCCTGCAGAAGCTGAGGGGCCTGCCCGCCCGCCGTCCACCAGATCACGTCCTTCTTCACCCGGTTGAGTGTCTTGAAGGCGCGGTCGAGATCGAGCGGGAACAGCTTGGCCGGCTCCACGCCATCGGCCAGGGCGGCGAAGGCAAGCACGTATCCGGGATAGTCGGGCAGCGCACGTTTTCCCGGGAAGTTGACCGTGTCGAAGAATTCCTGCCAGTTCTTCGGTGCCTTCGCGTCGGGCCGCCACGCCATGATGGTCGAGAAGTAAGTGCTGGCGAAGCCGTAGGGCTTCTTGGCATCCGGGAACATCTCGAAGGGTTTCACCTTCTCCCAGTCGATCGGGTCGAGCAGCCCCGTGGCATGTGCGCGCTCCAGCTCCGTGGTCTCAAGGTCCACAAGAGCCACGTTCACATTGCCGGACTGGGCAAGACCGGCGAGCTTGGCGTAGCCGGCCGGTGTGTCGACTTCGACCTTGATGCCGTATTTCTCCTCGAATGGCTTATCGACGCATTTCTGCACGGCATCCGTCCATTCGCCGCCGGCGGTCAGGATGCGCAGGGTCTTGGCAGGTTCCGCCGATGCCGTCCCGACGAGAGATAATGCTGTGGACGACGCGAGCGCGATGGCGAGTGCGATTCTAGGCATGTGAACTCCTTCCCATATGTTCCCCACCGGGTTGATGTCCCGGTTCCCGTTGTCAGCGGCTCAATGCCGCGAAGATCTGGACGGGAGGATCCAGACGTCCTCCGGAGTCCACGAGAGGCCGACGCGTTCTCCCGGACGATGGATGCGGCGGGCGTTGCTGGCCTGTATGGTGATGGTGGTGCCACGCTCCGTGGTCGCGAGATAGCGGATGGACTCGCCGAGGAAGATCTGCTCCTCGATGCGCGCGGGGGTAGCGCCGGCAGCGTCGGGGCTACCGAGCGTGATCTGCTCGGGCCGCAGCATGCCGATGGCGACGCCGTCGGGCCTGGCCGACCCGGCACGCGCGTCGATGGCAATCGTGTCGCCGCAGGCCAGGCGGATATAGCGGGCTTCCCCGATCTGCGTGACCGGCCCTTCGAACAGATTGGCGGTGCCGAGGAAGTTGGCGACGAATTCGTTCGCCGGCTGGCGATAGGCTGTCTGCGGCTCATCGATCTGCTGAATGCGACCATCGGCCAGGATGACCACCTCGTCGGCCATGGACATGGCCTCCTCCTGATCGTGGGTCACCAGGATGGCGGTTATGCCGAGATCGCGCTGCATCTGCCGTAGCTCGAGCCGGACCTGCTCCCTGAGCTTGCGGTCGAGGGCGGCGAGCGGCTCGTCGAGCAGGAGCACGCTCGGCTCGAAAACGATGGCGCGCGCGATGGCCACGCGCTGCTGCTGCCCGCCGGACAATTCGTCAGGACGCCGATCTTTCAGCTCCTGCAGGCGGACCCGCTCGAGGGCGGCCCCGACCTGGGCGGCAATCTCCCCCTGCGGGCGGCGCCTGATCCTGAGCGGGAACGCGACGTTTTCATAAACCGACAGATGCGGGAAAAGGGCATAGCTCTGGAACACCAGCCCGATGTTCCTGTGGGCGGCAGGCATTTCCGTAACATCGCGGCCGCCGATGGCGATGGTGCCGCGCGACGGGCTGGCAATGCCTGCGATCAGCGACAGTGTCGTCGACTTGCCCGAGCCGCTCGGACCCAGAATTGCCGTGAGCGCGCCAGGATTGATGGAGAAGGAAACAGAATCCAGTGCACAATGCACTCCATAGTACTTCGATATATTATGAAGTTCCACGGAGGACATTGTCGAATTCTGCCAGCTCCCTGCGCATTCTGCGTACAACACGCATGATGCAGCACCCATTCCATTTCAATTTCATAGGTGGGCAAGTTGCAATTTATTATTGTTTATACGGCGCATCAGAGGGGGTTATGGCATTTCGCGCGCCTTCTCGGCCAAACATGGCCGCGAAGCTTGCACTCGTTTGTTTGTTTAATTATATAGACAAAATGAGCGAATACCTGCAGCCCATCACGGTCGTCTCCACCATCGATCCCACCTGGCGCGACTATAACGGTCACGTCAACTACGCCGCTTATGCCATGGCGGCCGATCCCGCCATCGACGCGGTCTACGCGGCCGTCGGCATGGACCTCGACTACCGGCGAACGAACGGCCGATCGGACTATGTGGTGGAAAGCCGGTTCTTCTATCTCCGGGAGATCCGGCGCGGAACCGGCATCGAGGTCAGGGCGCGCCTTGCCGATTTCGACCGCATACGAACGCATATCTTCTGCGAGATCGTCGAACACGATAGCGGTGTGCTCGCGGCCACGGCGCATATCATTTCCATTCATGTGAATTCGGCGAAGGCCAGGAGTGCAGAGTTTCCCGCCTTCGCCCTCGCGGGTTTCGAACGGTTGAAAGCGGAACACGACCGCCTGCCATTGTCCGATTATTTCGACGGCAGCGTGGTCCTGCGGCGGCGGCTCGGGCCGGCCGGACGCCGATAGCGCCCCTGCCTTCAGCCCGTCAGGTCGACCGACCGCGTCGCCTTCAGCACCTCGACCAGCGCCTGATCGCGCCGCGCGACCACTTCGGCGACCGCCCGGCTGCGGAAGAAGCCTTCCGCTTGCGCGATGACCGTATCGCGCAGCTCGTCTGTGAGGGTTGGCGCGCCGAGCTCGTCCCAACTCGTCTCGATCTCTTCCTTGAAAATCTCGAAATAGCGCCGCATCCCGCCCATGCCACCGCCAAGCGCATAGGTGAGGAACGGCCCCATGAACGCCCAGCGCAGCCCCGGGCCGTAGCGCACCGCATCGTCGATATCCTGAATGGTGGCGGCGCCCACCTGGACCAGATGCATCGCCTCCCTGAAGACGGCGTTCTGCAGCCGGTTGGCGATATAGCCGGTGATTTCCTTGGCGAGGACGAGCGGCTGCTTTCCCGCCGCGTGATAGAATTGCTCCGCCGTCTCGACTGCCCAGGGTGCGGTGCGCGGGCCGGCCACGATCTCGACCAGCGGCACGAGATAGGGCGGGTTGAAGGGATGGCCGACCAGGCAGCGCTCGGGATGGGCGCAGGCCGATTGGAGCCGCGAGACGAGCAGGCTCGACGAGCTGGAGGCGATGACAACCGAAGGGGGTGCGGCGGCATCTATCTCGGAGAACAGCTCTATCTTGAGCGCCTCGCTCTCCGGCCCTGATTCCTGAACGAAATCCGCACCCTCAATCGCGTCGGCAAGGCACCTGGCCATGATGAAGTCCGGGACCGCCTCGGGGACTGTCGCATCGAGCGCGCGAAGGATCGGCCAGGCTGCGGCCACCACCTGCGGCAGCCGCTCCAGGCTTGCCGGAAACGGATCGAATGCCCGCACCGCAAGGCCGCGCGACAAGAAGCAGGCTACCCAGCCGGCTCCGATCGTGCCCGTGCCGATGACGGCGACTGTCTTGATCTCTTTCATGGCGCCCCTGTCGAGTGAATTAGACTTCTCAAGCCAAAATCCGGCTGCGCACCTCTCCTCAATAATGACTATTGTTTAAAAAATCAAACTGTCTTATGGTCCGGGGAATTGATCAGACAGGTGCGTTTCATGCCCATAGATCCCTCTTTCCGACAACAGATCCTCGCCAGCGTCGAGCGTTTCGTCGCCGACCGAGTTGCCCCACGTGCGGCCGAAATCGACGCCAGCGACACGTTTCCCGCCGACCTCTACCGCGAGGCGGCGGCGCTCGGCGTCTTCGGCCTATGGATCCCGGAGGCCTATAGTGGAATCGGACCGGACCTGGTGACGCCGCTGCTGATCTCCGATGTTATTGCGCGCGTCAGCCCGTCCTTTGCGCTCATCTTCTCCAACTGCGGAGACGCGGTCACGCCTATCGTCAATTTCGGCACGGACGCGCAGAAGAGCTGGCTGCTGCCGAAGATCGCCTCGGGAGACTTGATCCCCTGCTTTGCGCTGACCGAACCTGGAGCGGGTTCGGATGCGGCCTCCATAACCACCCAAGCAAGGGCGGTTGACGGTGGCTATGTCTTGAGCGGCCGCAAGATGTGGATCACCAATGGCGGCGTCGGCGACATCTTCACCGTCTTTGCCAAGACCGATCCGGAGGCGGGCAACAAAGGCATATCCGCGTTTCTTGTCGAGCGGGGCGCGCGCGGCTTCACCATCGGGCGCAACGAGGACCTGATCGGCCTGCGCGGCTGCCCGACCACGGAGCTCATGTTCGAGGACGTATTCGTGCCGGCTGACCGCATATTGGGCGAGAAGAATCGCGGTTTCAAGATCGCCATGTCGACCCTCGACGAGGCCCGGCTCAACTGCTCGGCCATGGCGCTTGGCGCGGCCACCGGCGCGCTCCAATGCGCCATCGATTACGCCAAGGAGCGCGTGCAGTTCGGCAAGCCGATCATCGAACATCAGGGACTGGCCTTTCTGTTGGCCGACTGTGCCGCTCGGCTGACCGGCGCGCGGGCCATCTGGCAGCGCGCGATGGCGGCGCTCGAAGCCGACCGCAGCCGCGAGGCGAGCACACTTGCCGCCATGGCCAAGCTGCTCTGCACGGAAACGGCCATGCGCGTGACCACCGAATGCGTGCAGGCCATGGGCGCCAACGGCCTGTCCAAAGCCTATCCCGTCGAGCGCTTCATGCGGGACTGCAAGCCCTTCGAGGTGTTCGACGGCACCAGCCAGATCCAGAAGCTGCTCATCGGCCGCTACCTGGAGAAATACGGCCTGCCGGACATCGCCGAGGCGGAGATCGCGGCGCGCGGCATGGCCACAGGATAAAGTCCAGAACTTCGGGAGACGGTAATGACCATGGGAACTGTGTTTGCCACCGGCGCGGCCGGCGGCATCGGGGAAGCGACTGTCGCGCGCCTGCTTGACGACGGCTACACCGTCGTTGCGGCGGATATCAGCCGCGAAGGCCTCGATGCCCTCGCAAGACAGCATGAGGGCCAGCCGCTGCATACAATCGCGGCCGATCTCACCGACGAGCAGGCCGCGCGCGAGGCCGTGAGGACGGCGCGCAGAGAGGTGGGCCAGATCGACCGCCTGGTGAACCTGATCGGCTGGTTTGGCACCCAGCCCTTCGTCCAGGAGGACTCCGCCTACTGGCGCAAGACGATCGCCATCAATTTCGAAGCATTGCTCTACGTGACGCACGAGATCCTGCCGGAGATGATCGAGCGGAAGCGGGGCAAGATCGTCAATGTCACGTCAGACGCGGGCAAGGTCGGCCAGAGCGGCGAGGCCGTCTATTCCGGCACCAAGGGCGCGGTCATCGCCTGGTCGAAGAGCCTGGCGCGGGAGAACGCGCGCTACGGGCTCAATATCAACTGCACGGCACCGGGACCGACGGAAACCGCGCTCGAGCTGGCGCAAGACTCGGATGTGATCGGCCGTGTGATCAGGGTGATCCCGTTCCGCCGCTTCGCCAAGCCGGCGGAGCAGGCGGCGATGATCTCGTTCCTCTGCGGACCGGATTCGGACTTCATCACCGGCCAGGTGTTCAGCGTGAGCGGCGGGCTGACCATGATCTGAGCCGCGGGCCTCACGCCGCGCCATGACGAGGGATGACACGATGACCCCAGCTATCGATTTCCTGTGCAATCACTTCACCGCCGACAGCATCGCCAAGAACTACCTTCACAATGAGGAGGAGGCCGCCCGCTTTGCGCAGATCGGCCTCACCGGCAACCTGGTCGGCAACGACCCGGAGGTGTTCCTGGCCGAAATGGCGAAAATCGGGGTGGAGAAGCTGCTGGTGCCGTCGATCGTCACCTGGTCTTACTGGCGCAGCGAGCCGGTGGAGCATTCGACGCCCGAGGAGGTGATCGCGCTCTGCAAGGCTGCACCCGATCGGATCTTCGGCCTCTATGGGGTGGATGTGCGCAAGCGCATGGACGGTGTGCGTGAATTGGAGCGGCTGGTTCGCGAGCACGATTTCCGGGGCATCCACATCCATCCGCACGGCTTCGGCTTCACGCCCGATCACGCCTACTACTTCCCCTTCTACGCCAAATGCGAGGAGCTCGGCGTGCCCGTCGTCATCTCCATGGGGCATACGGTCGACCTGATGCCGATCGAGAACGGCAAGCCCATCCATCTCGACAAAATCGCGCTCTACTTTCCGAACCTGAAGATCGTCTGCGCCCATACGGGCTGGCCCTGGGTGGAGGAGGCGATCGCCCTGGCCTGGAAACACCCCAATGTCTTCATCGGTACCTCCGCCTACAAGCCGAAGAACTGGTCGCCGCAGCTGGTGAAGTTCATCGATAGCTGGGGCCGCGGCAAGGTGATGTGGGGCACTGACTTCCCGCTGATCATGCACAAGGACTCGATCGCTCAGGTGAAGGCGCTGGGCCTGAAGCCCCAATCCGAAGCGGCGCTGCTCCACGGCACGGCGCAGCGCGTCTTCGGCCTTTGACGATCACAGCAACAGGAAGGCTCAACGTCATGACCACCGAACCCGGCCTGGACGTCACCGTCGCAAAGGGCGTCGCCAAGCTGATGATCCGGCGCGAGCGCAGGCGCAATGCGCTCGATGATGCGACCATGGAAGCCCTCCGGGAAGCGCTGGCGAGAACCAAGCGTGAAGGTGTGGGCGCCATTGTCCTGTGCGGCGAGGGCACCAAGGCCTTCTGCGCCGGTTCCGACCTCAAGGAAATGGCCAGCCAGACCTATGAGGAGCGCCTGCTGCATACGGAACTCGGCCAGGAGCTCGGCGACCTCATCGAGGCGCATCCGGCCCCGGTGATCGCCGCGATCGAGGGCTATTGCCTTGGCGGCGGCCTGGAGCTTGCCGCCGCTTGCGACTATCGCATCGCCGGCCGCAACGCCGTGCTCGGCCTGCCAGAGGTGGCCATCAACGCGCTGCCGTCCTGGGGCGGTACCGTCCGCCTGCCGCGCATTATCGGCGTCGGTCGCACCCGCGAGCTCGTGCTGTTCGGCCGCACGGTGAAAGGCGAGGAGGCCGAGCAGTGGGGCCTTGTGGCCCGTGCCGTGGAGGACGGAACGGCGGTTGCCGAAGCGATGCGCATGGCGGAAGAGATCGCAGCGGGGCATGATCGCCGGACGGTGGCGATCGCCAAGCATCTGCTGAGCTTCGGTTATGGCATTCCGGCCCGCAGCGGCCGCCATCTGGAATATCTCGCCGACATGAACCAGCTCGGCAGCGAGGCGGTGGAGCGGGGCGTCGCCAAATACAAGAGCTGAGCGGGGCAGGGAGGGTGCAGATGAGGTCGCAGGTCGCCAACGGGCCGGAGATCGGCACAGGTCACAAGCTCGATGCGCTGCTCGCGCCCCGGTCGATCGCCGTCATCGGCGCATCGCCGCGGGCGGACACGCCCGGCTTCGACACGCTCATGCAGCTTCGCCGCATCGGCTACACGGGGAAGGTCGTCCCCGTGAACCCCAAATATGACGAGATCGCCGGGCTCCGCTGCGTGCCTGAGCTTGCGGCGCTCGACGACGCCCCCGATCACGCGATCATCGCCGTCAATAACGACATCGTCGAGCAGGCGGTGAACGAGGCGGTGGCCCGCGGGGTGCGCGCGGTGACGATCTTTGCCAGTTGCTATTTGGAGAACGACCGCGAACCCAAGCTGGTCGAGCGCTTGGCGGCCACAGCCCAGAGCAGCGGGCTCGTGATCTGCGGCGCCAACGGCATGGGCTTCTACAACATGTCCGCCCGCGTGGCGGCAAGCTGGTTTCCGATCACCGAGCTGCCGTCCGGCGGCATCGCCTTCGTCAGCCATTCCGGCGCGGTCTTCGCGGCCTTGCTGGGCCTCGACCCTCGCCTCGGCTACAGCCTCGCCGTCTCGGCCGGACAGGAGCTGACCACCACCGTTGCGGACTATCTCGACTATGCGCTCGATCTCGCCGAAACGCGGGTGGCGGCGCTGTTCCTGGAGACCGTGCGCGACCCGGCGGGCTTCGCCGCCGCCCTGGAGAAGGCGCGCGACCGGGAGGTTGCGGTGGTCGCGATCAAGGTCGGCCGCACCAGCCAGAGCGCCAAGCTGGCGGAAAGCCACTCGGGCGCCATTGCCGGCAATGACGCCGCCTACCAGGCGCTGTTCGATAAATACGGCGTCATTCGCGTCCGCGATGTGGACGAGCTCGCGGCGACCGCGACCCTGCTCGCCAGCCCCAAGACCTATGTGGCGGGCGGCCTTGCGGCCATCACCGATTCCGGCGGTGCGCGTGGCCTGCTCATCGATCTCGCCGATGAGGAGGGCGTGGCCTTTGCAGAGATCGGCCGGGATACGCGCGAGGTGCTGAAAGCCCGCCTGGATTACGGCCTGGAGCCGGTCAACCCGCTGGATGCGTGGGGGTCCGGCCGCGACTATGTCGGCGTCTATCGCGACTGCCTCACCGCGCTGATGCGCGATCCCGATACCGGCATCGGCATGTTCCTCTTCGATATCGCCCTGGAGGATCATCTCTCGCGCGGGTTTGTCGATGCGTGCATCGACGTGGCTGGTGCAACGGACAAGCCGCTCTTCGTCGCCAGCAATTTCGGCAAGCTGCCACGCACCGCGTTGGCTGACAGGCTACGGACGGCAGGGATTCCGCTGGTCGACGGGGTGGGCGTTGCTCTCAGGGCGGTGCGCAATGTCATTGCCTTTCGCAATGGGCGCGAGGCCGGCCAAGGCCAATGGCAGGGCGCCGAGGTGCCCCATTCGGTGGTGACAGGCTGGAAGGCCAGACTCGCCGCCGAGCGTGGCAGCGCGTTGGATGAGGCAACCGGCTATCGCCTGCTGGCCGACTGGAAGCTGACGACACTGCGTCACGCAATGGTGGACAGCCCCGAGGGTCTCAGCGAAGCCCTGGACCGGCTCTCGTTCCCGGTGGTGCTTAAGACCGCCGCTCCGGGCATTCTGCACAAATCGGACGTTGGCGGCGTGTTGATCGGGCTGAAGGATCGGTCGGCCGTGTTGACGGCCTATGCCGAGCTCGCCTCACGTCTCGGGCCACAGGCGCTTCTGGTCGAGATGGCGCCCAAAGGCTTGGAACTTGTCATCGGCGGGCTCGTCGATCCGCAGTTCGGGCCCATCGTGATGGTTGGCGCGGGCGGCATTCTCGTTGAACTCGTGCGGGACGTGACCTTCATCATGGCGCCGGCCATGCCCGCCGAGGTCGAACGCGCGCTGCGCCGGCTGAAGGTCGCACCGGTCTTGAGCGGATTCCGGGGAACGGCGCCAGTCGACAGGCGGGCGCTAGCGGAGACCGTGGCGAAATTCTCCCAGCTGCTGGCCGATCTGGCCGGCGAGGTCTCGGGCATCGAGATCAATCCGCTGCTCGCGACAGCACAGGGATGCGTGCCGCTCGACGTGCTGGTCACCCTGAAGCGGCCGATCGCTGTTTGAAATCAACATTCATTCCGAGGGGCACATGATCGATCTCACCGGCAAGACCGTTCTGGTAACCGGCGCCTCCCGCGGCATCGGGCGCGCCATTCTGGAGACCTGCCATGCGGCAGGCGCCCATGTCGTGCTGCATTACGGCCGCAGCGCCGAGGCGGCCATGGCTATCGCGTCGCGGCTAGGCGAAGCGCGATGCCTTGCGGTTCAGGCTGAACTCGGCGAGCTTGCGCAGCTTCAAAGCCTCTGGGCGGCTGCTGTCAGGTGGCGGGGCAGGATCGATGCCCTGGTCAACAACGCGTCGATCCGCATCGACGTCGACCTCGACGAGAGCGACGAGCGTTGGGACGAAGCCTGGCGCCGCGTGCTCGATGTAAACCTCATGGCGCCCGCTCATCTCTGCCGCATGGCTGTCAAGCATTTCAAGCAGTCGGGCGGCGGCTCGATCGTGAATATCGCGAGCCGGCCGGCCTTCAGGGGCGACACTGCAACCTGTCCGGAGGACGGCGCGGCCAAGGGAGGGTTGGTGTCGCTGACCCGGCAGATCGCCCGCCACCACGGCGCCGATAATGTGAAAGCCTTCGTGGTGGCGCCGGGCATCATCGAGACCGACCAGGCATCGGAATTCTTCGCGGTGAGCGGCCGCACGCAATGGCTGGGGGAAATCCCGGCCGGCCGGTTCGGCACGCCCGCCGATATCGCGAATGTCGTCGCCTTCCTCCTGTCCGGCCTGGCGGATTACGCGACGGGAGCCACCATCGACGTGAACGGCGCGTCCTACGTGCACTAGTTGCCGCACGGCGCCAAGTCGGGCATCCAGGCCACACGTCGCGAATGTCCGCTTGCAGCCCCTGGATTGCCGCGTCAAGCGCGGCAATGACGGAAGGGGCTAGGGTTTCCTCCCCGTCTCGTCATGCCGGCCGCGCCTAGGCGCTGAGCCTGCATCCAGCGCCGCACGGCATAGGCTTTCCCTGGCGCCCTGGATTGCCGCGTCGGTGATGACGGAAGTGGCTGAGGTCCGGAGATTTAGAACGAGGGCGGCGTCGCGGCGCTCACCACTTCGCACACCTCGTCCCCCACGTTTCGGAAGCGGTGGGGGATCGAACTGTTGAAATAATACGCCTCCCCGGCTTTGAGCACCCTGCGCTCCACGCCGACCGTCACTTCGAGGGCGCCTTTGAGGATGATGCCGCACTCCTCACCTGAGTGTTGGAGCATTTCAACGCCCGTGTCCGCGCCAGGCTGGTACCGCTCCATCACCATCTGCAGCTTGCGATTGCGATCATGCCCATTGACGAGCAGAAACGAAATGTCGTCGCCTCCGATCTCGACCAGGTCTTCTTTTTGAAAGAAGACATTGTTCATATGCTCGGTGTCGAGAAGAAAGAAATCCGCGATGCTGATCGAGAAGACCGAGAGAATCTTCTTCAGCGATGCAACTTGTGGACTGGTGGTGCCCTGTTCAATCAGCGAAATTGTGCCGTTCGTGAGACCTGCCCGCCGCGCCAGCTCGCGCTGTGAAAGGCCGTAAGCCGTGCGTAGCGCGGCGAGCCTTGCGCCAACACCATCCGGATCATTCTTCTGTTTCTGATCGTTCATGCTCACTGTCTATCTACCACCATCTGAATCTGCCGCCGCAGAGGAATGTTCCTCAGCCGCCAATACTGCCTCACGTCATCGCCCAGGAGAATCCACTTTTCCGCTCTAGACACGGCTCCCTTGTTATGTAATGTTTGAAAAATCAAACACACTAAATGACGGGGAGGGTTGGAGTGGATTTCCAGCTTACCGATCAGCAGGCCCTTATTGTCGAAACGGCGCGCCGGTTCGTGACGACGCACCTCATGCCTCATGAAGAGAATATCGAACAGTCCGGGGAAGTTCCAGATGAACTTCGGCACGAGCTGGGCAGGCTGGCGCGCGAAGCCGGCCTCTATGCCGCGAACATGCCGGAGTCGGTGGGCGGCGCCGGCCTCGACAATGTGGAGTTCGCGCTCCTGGAACGGGAGCTCGGCCGGGTCAGTCTCGCCCTCTCGGCCTGTGTGCTGCGGCCGGCGCCGATCCTCAAGGCGTGCCGCGGGGAGCAGATCGAGCGCTATTTGAAGCCGACGGTAGCGGGAGAACGGATCGACTGCTTCGCCCTGACCGAGCCGGGCGCGGGGTCGGATGCCTCCAATATCGCCACCACGGCAAAGGCTGACGGCGATGACTTCATCCTCAATGGCACCAAGCACTTCATCAGCCATGCGGATGTCGCCGATTTCGCCATCGTGTTCGCGGTTACCGGGGTGAGTGACGGCCCGAGACCACGAAAGAAGATCACCGCATTTCTCGTCGACAAGGGCACACCGGGCTTCGAGGTACGGCGCATGCGGCGGGCGGTCGGCAACCGCGGCTATCACCAGTGCGAGTTGTTCTTCACCGATTGCCGGTTGCCGCGCACCCAAGTGCTCGGCGAGGTGGACCGTGGCTTTGATGTCGCCAAGGAGTGGCTGTTCGCCAGCCGCCTTGCGATCGCGGCCAACTGTGTGGGGCGGGCGGAGCGCATCCTGGACATGGCGCTCGAATGGGCATCCTCGCGCAAGACCTTCGGCCGGCCCATCGCCGAACATCAGGGCATCGGCTTCAAGCTGGCCGATATGGCCACCGAGCTCGAAGCGGCGCGGCTTCTGACCCTGCAGCTTGCCTGGAAGATGGACCGGGGCGAGGCCACCGAGGCCCTGGTCGCCATGGCGAAGATGTATTCGAGCGAGATGCTCGGGCGCGTTGCCGACGATGCGGTGCAGATCTTCGGTGGGATGGGCGTCATGCAGGAAATGCCCATCGAGCGCTTCTGGCGCGATGCCAGGGTCGAGCGGATCTGGGACGGCACATCCGAGATCCAGCGCCACATGATCGCGCGCGAACTGACGCGCCCATACAAGCAATGAGGGGAGAGATGACGACCCAATCATCGGTCAGGATCACGCGGCGCGGCAAGATCAGCATCGTCACGCTGGACCGGCCGAAGGCGAATGCCATCAACATCGCGACGAGCGAAGCCCTGGCGGCAGCGTTCAGGGAGTTCCGGGAGGACCCCGAGCTTTCCGTGGCGATCGTGACCGGCGCCGGCGAGAAGTTCTTCTGCGGCGGATGGGATATGAACGAGGCTGCCAGCGGGATTAAGGACAGCGAGGAACATGGGGCAGGCGGCTTCGCCGGGCTCCACGAACTGCTCGACTGCAACAAGCCGGTGATCGCCGCCTTGAACGGGCTGACGGTCGGCGGCGGCTGGGAGATCGCCCTGGCCTGCGACCTCGTGCTGGCAACGCCCAATACGCGCTTCTGGTTTCCGGAGGTTCAGCGCGGATTCATCGCGGATGCGGGCGGCGTGCAGCGCTTGCCGCGCATGCTGCCGAAGCGCATCGCCATGGAGGTGCTGCTCACCGGCCGCTGGTTCGAGCTCGCCGAGGCGGAACACTGGGGCATGATCAACGCGGTCGTCCCCGCGAACGAGCTGCTGCCGCGGGCGATCGCGCTGGCCGAGACGATCTGCGAAGGGGCGCCTTTGTCCGTTCAGGCGACCAAGGAGGTGGTGCGGGCCACCGAAATGCTGAGCGACCGCGAGGCGCTCACGGGCCTCGCCAAGCTCAACCTGCCCATTCACCGCCGCATGATGGCGTCGTCCGACTTCATCGAGGGCCCGACCGCCTTCACCGAGGGTCGTGCGCCAGTGTGGACCGGGCGGTAGGGACATCCCATGGCCGATCCGAAGAAGACCATCATCACCTGTGCGGTGACGGGCTCGATCCATACCCCCAGCATGTCGCCTTACCTGCCAGTGACGCCGAAGGAAATCGCCGAGCAGGCGATCGAGGCGGCGCAGGCGGGCGCGGCGATCGTGCACATTCACGCGCGCGATCCTCAAACCGGCGAGCCCGCATCGTCGCCCGCGCTTTACCGCGAGATCGTCACGCGCATTTCGGACGGTTGCGACGCGGTCATCAACATCACCACGGGCGGCGGCAACAATATGAGCGTGGAGCAGCGCCTGGCGGCGGCCGTCGAGCTGAGGCCGGAAATCTGCTCGCTGAACATGGGCTCGATGAATTTTCCCATGCACACGCTGCTCAGGAAATACCGCGCGTTCCGGTACGAATGGGAGCGCAGTTACATCGAGGAAAGCCGCGACTTCGTCTTCAAGAGCACCTTCAAGGATATCGAGGAGACGATCGCCTTGCTTTCGCCACTGGGCACGCGCTTCGAGTTCGAATGCTATGACGTGGGCCATCTCTACACCCTGGCTTTTTTCGAGCGCGAGGGCTCGCTGAACGCGCCCTATGCGGTCCAGTTCGTGATGGGGATTCTTGGCGGCATCGGCGCCTCCATCGAAGAGCTGGTCCACATGAAATCGGCCGCGGACCGGTTGTTCGCGGACAGGTACCGCTTTTCGGTCCTGGCGGGCGGCAAGGCGCAGATGCAGATCGCGGCCGCGGGGGCCGCAATGGGCGGGAATATCCGGGTCGGGCTCGAGGACAGTCTCTACATAGCGGCGGGCGAGCTCGCCAAGAGCAACGCCGAGCAGGTGCGCAAGGCGGTACGGATCCTCACCGAGCTGTCCTGCCCCATCGCCACGCCCGAAGAGGCGCGGCGCATATTGCACCTGAAGGGCAGGGGAGGTTAGGTGCCGTGGCTGCGGCGCAGATCTGCTGCCTTGTCGCCAGTCCCCGGCGCGATGGCAATTCTCACCTTCTGGCGCAGGCCCTGGCCGAGGGCGCGCGCGAGGCGGGGCATTCGGCTTCCACGTTGTTCGTGGACGATTTCGTCGCCGGCTTCCTGCGGGATTGCCGTTCCTGCCGCAGCGCGGATGGCACATGCAGCATCAACGATCGCTATGACGAACTCCTGTTGGAGCACCTCTTGCCGGCAGGCGCCGTTGCCATGGCAGCGCCGATCTACTGGTACGGCCTTCCCGCCCAGCTCAAATGTATCATCGATCGCCTCGTCTGCTACACGAGCCGCGCCCATCCCCGGTCCGAGGACGTGATGCGGGGCCTGGCCGGCAAGCGCTATGCGCTTCTGCTGTCCTCAGAGGAAAGCAGCTATGGGATGTCGGTCGGCATCGTGCAGCAGATCTCGGATTTCAGCCGCTATACCCACGGCTCGCTGGTGGCCCTGCTGAACGCGGTGGGCAACCGCCGGGGCGAAATCAAGCATGACCCCGCAGAACCGCTGACTGCCGCGCGGCGGATCGGCCGCGACCTGTTTCGGCTGCGCGCCACGGACTACAGGATTGACACACAAAGGCCGGGCGCAGTGTGGGGCGCGGGAGGAGATCATCCATGACTTGCGCAAGTCCGGTCAGTTTGCCGGTAATGGACAGGGTTGAGCGCCCGCAGGCGGTGCTCTCCACCTTCGAGAGCGTGAGCAAGACCTATGACGGCAAGATACGGGTCGTTGCGGATCTCGATCTCGAGATCATGGAGGGCGAGTTCCTGACGCTGTTGGGGCCGTCCGGCTCGGGCAAGACCACCACCTTGATGATGCTGGCGGGCTTCGAGCATCCGAGTGCCGGGGATATCCGGTTCCAGGGCGCTTCACTGCTCGATGTGCCGGCCTATCGGCGCAATATCGGGATGGTCTTCCAGAATTACGCGCTCTTCCCGCACATGACCGTGGCACAGAATCTCGCCTTTCCGCTGCTCATGCGCGGGGTCGGCAAGGCGGAACGGGAAAAGCGCGTGAAAGCGATGCTCGACATGGTCCGGCTGCCGGAGGCGTTGGACCGCCGGCCGGGCCAACTTTCCGGCGGCCAGCAGCAACGCATCGCGCTCGCCCGCGCCCTGATCTTCGAACCGCAGCTGGTGCTCATGGATGAACCGCTCGGCGCGCTCGACCGGCAGCTGCGCGAGCACATGCAGCTGGAAATACGTCATCTGCACGAACGCCTCGGCATCACGGTCGTCTATGTGACGCACGATCAGGCGGAAGCGCTGACCATGTCCGACCGGGTCGCGGTCTTTGCGCGCGGACGCATCCAGCAGGTGGCCAAGCCGGTGGACATCTACGAACGGCCGGCCAATGCCTTCGTGGCCGATTTCATCGGCGACAACAACCGGATGCAGGGTGTCGTGCGGGCGCGCAACGGCCATCGCTACGAGGTCGATTGCGGCGGCCTCACGCTGCTCACCATATCGGAGGCGGCCCATGCCATCGGCGATGACGTGGTCGTGGTGTTCCGCCCGGAAGATGCCGTGATCGGGCATCCGATTCCGCCGATGCCAAACCGCATGGACGTGGAGGTGGTCGAGAAGATCTATCTAGGCGACCATTTGCGGCTGCGCTGCCGGGCTGCGAACCGGGAATTGGTATCGGTTAAAATTTCAAACAAACGGGGCGGTGGAGATCTGGTGCCGGGACGGTGCGCTGTTCTTTACTGGCCTGCCGAACACTGCCGTTGCTTGCCCATCGTTGATGAAATACGCCCGGCCACAGCAATGTAGCAAGGGACTAGACGGGAGACTTGGTTGTGCGGTAAGTTTAAAATATTAAACATAAGGGGAGAACGACTATGCACAGAGCAATGGTTCGATCTGTCATCGGCGTGGCTTTCATGGCCGCCGGAGCATCAGCAAACGCGCGCGACCTGACGATCGTCGCCTGGGGCGGGGTAGGGCAGGAGGCCCAGCGGGCGGCATTCTTCGATCCCTATACCAAGGCCACCGGCAAGGTTGTTCTCGAGGACCAGACGCCGGTATTGGCCAAAATCCGTAGCATGGTTGAGTCCGGCAACGTGACGTGGGACCTCGTCGATCAGGAATCGGCCGAGGTAATGATCGGCTGCGAGGAGGGTCTCTTCGAGAAGATCGACTGGAGCCAGATCGACCGTTCGAAATATGCCGAGCACGTCCATAGCGACTGCGGCTATGGGATCTATACGGCCGGAAATGTGCTGGCCTATGACGGGAATCGCCTCAAGGACAATCCGCCGAAGAGCTGGGCGGACTTCTTCGATACAAAGAAATATCCGGGCAAGCGGGGCTTGTGGAACACGCCCAAGGGTGCGCTGGAAGTGGCGTTGATGGCGGATGGCGTGCCCCCGGCGGAAGTCTACAAGGTGCTGAGGACCCCGGAAGGTGTCGACCGCGCCTTCGCCAAGCTCGACACGATCAAGCCCGATATCCTGCTCTGGAGTTCCGGATCCGAGTTCTTGAGCCGGCTGGCGAGCGGCGAATACGTGATGACCTACGCCTGGAACGGGCGTATCCCGACCGCCAACAAGTCGGACAAGAAGAACCTCAAGATCGCTTGGGATGCGGGCTACACCTACGTGACCGACCAGCTGGCGATCGTCAAGGGAAGCCCCAACGCCGCCCAGGCGATGGACTATATCAAATTCATCCACCAGCATCCCGAGCTGCAGGCCGAATATGCCAAGCGAACATACTACAGTTCGACAAGCCTCGCCTCGCTCGACTACCTCTCGCCGGAGGTGAAGGAGCAGCTGCCGCTCATTCCCGAACGCCTCAAATACGGGGTGGCGGTCGATGACGAATTCTGGGTGGAGAACCTGGACAGCCTGACCGAACGCTTCAACGTCTGGGCCGCCCAGTAGGCCGATCTGACAGATCCTGTTAAGCGGCGACCACGGGTCGCCGCCGTTCCCGGAGAACATCGTGAACACGTCCGCGAGAGCAACCCGCCTTCAGTTCATGGGCAACGCAGCATTGATCGCACCATTGCTGCTCTTTCTCACCGTGTTCTATTTCTATCCCATCGCCGCCTTTCTGTTCCGCAGCGTGAGCACGCAGGAAGTCACCAACGTGATTCCCCGGACGACGGCGGCGCTGCGCAACTGGGACGGTGAAGACCTGCCGGAACCGGCGGCCTACGCAGCCCTCGTGGCCGATCTCAATTCATCCAGCCAGGGCGCTGCCATTCTGGGCCGCCGGCTCAACGCGCTGGCGCCCGGCCTGCGCACGGCCGTGCGCAAAGCCACCAGTGCCGCTCAGGATCACGGGGCCGCCACGCCGAGCGAGGTGAAGGCGGCACTGATCGCTGCCGACGGCCGATGGGGTGAGCCGGAGACATGGCAGCTGATCCGGCGCGAAACCGGTCCGGTCACCGGAACATTCCTGCTTGCCGCCGTCGATCTCGAGCGTGGCGAGCAGGGACTGCACACGAGAGGCGGCGGCGAGAGCCTGTTCGTTCCGATCTTCCTGCGCACATTGGCGATCTCCCTCGCCGTGACGATCATCTGCACCGCGATCGGCTATCCCGTCGCCTGGGTGATCGCACAGGCCCCGCCCCGCACCGCGACCTGGCTGATGCTGCTCGTGCTCGTGCCGTTCTGGCTGTCCATCCTGGCGCGGACGGCAGCCTGGGTCATCGTGCTGCAGGGCAGCGGCCCCATCAACAGCTTCCTCGTCTGGACGGGGCTTGCAAGCGCGCCGGTTCCCCTCATCTTCAACCGCTTCGGCGTCATCCTCGTGATGGTCCACGTCATGCTGCCCTTCGTGGTCCTTCCGGTGGTCAACGCCATCCGCGCCATACCCAAATCCTATTTCCAGGCCGCTGCCAATCTGGGCGCGCCCCCGGCCAGCGCCTTCCTCCGCGTGATCCTGCCCTTGACCCTGCCAGGCATCTGGGCCGGCGCCTTCATCGTGTTCATCCTGTCGATCGGCTATTACATCACCCCGGCGCTGGTCGGCGGGCCGAGCGACCAGATGATCAGTTCTTTCATCGCCTTCTACACGAACCAGTCGGTGAACTGGTCGCTTGCCTCTGCATTGAGCGCCTGGCTGCTCGGCGGCATGCTGGTGCTGGTGATGGTCAGCCAGCGTTTTGTCGGCCCGATGATCAAGAGGGCGACATGAATCGCGAACCGGCCAGTGGATGGACATTGCTGGTGCGCGGCTTTGCGGCGCTGGTCTTTGCCTTCCTGCTCCTGCCGTTGCTGGTGCTGATCCCGGTGTCGCTCACCTCCGGCACGCTGCTGGTCCTGCCGACCCCGGGCTATTCGCTGCGTTGGTATGAGGATGTGTTCCACAACCCGCTCTGGATGAACGCCCTGCGCAACAGCCTCATCATCGCCGCGATTACCACCTCGGTGTCGGTCGTGCTGGGCACGGCCGCGGCGATCGGCATATGGCGGATGGCGCCGCGAGTTCGCGGTCTTGCGCTGGCCGTGGTGAGCGTGCCGATCGTCACCCCGGCCGTGATCGCCGCCGTTGCCATGTTCATCTTCCATGCGAGCCTCGGGCTCGGCGGAACCATGACCAGCATCGTGGTGGCTCACATCACCATTGCAGCACCCTTTGTCGTCATTGCCGTGCTGGCGAGCCTCGACGTCTTCGACAAACGCCTGGCGCTCGCCGCCGCCAGCCTCGGCGCGCCGCCACTCTCGGCGTTCCGTCACGTCATGCTGCCCATCCTGGCGCCGGGAATCCTGTCAGGCGCGATCTTTGCGTTCCTCACCTCGTTCGACGAGATCGTGCTCGTGCTTTTCCTGGGCAGCCCGAGCACACGCACCCTGCCGCTGGAGCTGTTCAGCGGCATCCGGGAACAGATGAGCCCGTCCGTTACCGTGGTGGCCAACCTCCTCATCGTCGTGGCGACCGCCGCGATCATCGCGGTCGAGGTGCTGCGCCGGCGCGCCACGGCGGCAAGCACCGAGAAAGCTGCAGTGCCAGCGCATTGATGGCGCCACCCCCACGCTGATCATCTGAAAGAGACATCTCGTCATGCAACCAGTCGCGCGTGAACCCGTCCAGGATTGTCTGGAGCGGTCGTGCCGGGAACAGCTTCTGGCTTTCCAGCTGCAGCGCCTGAAGGCGCTGCTCGCCCATGTTTCGAGCACCAATGCCTTCTATTCGGAGGTCTGGCGCCGGCACGGCGTCGACATCGACCGTATCGACAGCCTAGAAGACTTCACCACCGGGATCCCGGCCGTGGAGAAGGCCGACTTCATCGCTGACCAAGAAGCCGAACCACCGTTCGGCAAGCGGTTGAGGCACCTCGCCGGCGTGCCGGAGCCGCTGATGCTGTTCACCACCAGCGGCACCTCCGGCCAGGGACAGGAGCTGCATGCGCAAACCCGGCGCGAGCTGCAGGGAAGCGCGGAGGTCTATTCGCACATGCTGCGCTGGGCGGGGCTGCGCCCGGGCGATGTGGCGCTGCTCACCCTGCCGCTGACCATGCTGGGCGGCGGCAGGCTGGAATATCACGGGGCACATGATTACGGGCTGACCGTGCTGCCGGCAGGGAATTACGACGTGGAACGGAAACTGGCGCTGATCCGCCGCTTCCGACCGAAGGCGCTGATCGGCACAACGTCCTATTTCTGGCATTTGGCGGCGGTAGGGGGCAAGGCGGTGCGCGAGCAGGGCGTCGAGGTACTCTTCTGCGGCGGCGAGGGCGCCTCGCTGCCCTGGTATCGCCGGCTCGAAGAGGAATGGGGCGCGCGGGTGTTCGATCGTTACGGCTCAACCCAATCGCGCAACGACCACATGTTCACGTGTGAGGAGGGAATAGGCTCGCCCGATCGGCCCGGCCTCCTCCACAACATCGACTCTCACGTCCTGCTCGAGGTGATCGATCCGCGGACAGGCCGGCATGTGCGCGACGGGGAGCGGGGCGAGGTGGTGATCACCAGCCTCTATCATTTCGATACGCCGGTGATCCGCTGCCGCATGAAGGATCTCGCCACCTATCGTAGCGGCGCCTATTGCCGCTGCGGCCGCCAGTTCTCCGGCATCGAGATCGGCTCCATCACCCGGCTGGATGACATGTACCGCATCAAGGGCATCAACGTCTGGCCGCAATCGATCGAGCAGGCCCTGCTGTCCTTCCGAGAGGTGGACGAATATGAAGTGGTTCTGTCGACGAGCAAGGACGGCTCCGACCACGCGGAACTGCTGTTCATGCCGAAGAGCGCGCTCAGCGAAGACGGGGCGGAGGCTCTGTGCGCGCAACTGGCTGAGGCCATCCGCAGCCGGATCGGGCTGCGCTTCCAGGTGCGGGCGCTGGCGCCGGGCGGCCTCGCCCGCAGCGAATACAAGGCCCGGCGTTGGATAGATCGGCGCGAGCACATTTTTGATCCCGCCCGAAGGCAATCCTAGATCCGCGCCACGGGCGACCTATGCCCGGCCGCTCCCAATCGTTGTCATGGAGCGGTAGCGCTGGCGATAGCGGCTCGGCGTCGTGCCCGTCATGCGCTTGAACAGGCGGCGGAAGAACACCGGGTCCTGGTATCCCACCGCATGGGCGATCGCATCAGTCGGATCAGCGGTCGTCTCCAGCATCTGCTTGGCTTCTTCGATCCTCAGCGCCTGCACATAGTCCATCGGCGCATAGCCCGTCGCCATCTTGAACCGCCGCTTGAACGTCCGCTCCGGCAGTCCGGAAAATCCTGCCATCCGGGCCACCGGATTGGGCTGCGCATAATGGTCGGCGACCCACTCCTGGCATCGGCCTATGGCGGCATCGGGGTGCCCGGCTACCCGCCCCATGGCGGCGAAAGGAAGCTGGCCCTCGCTGCGGTCGCCGAGAACGAAGATCTTGGCGATGCGCACCGCTTCCGCCGGACCGCAGAACCGGGCAATGAGATAGAGGGCGAGGTCGGTCCAACTGCCTGCGCCACCTCCGGTGATGATGCGATGCTCCGGTCCGGACGGGCAGATGATGCGCTCTGGGCACAGCTTCACACCCGGATAGTGCTTCGCGAAAAGCCGCGCTGTGCCCCAATGGGTTGTCGCCTCGATACCGTCGAGCAGGCCTGCCTCGGCCAGGAACACCGAGCCCGTGCAGACGGAGCAGATGGCAGCGCCCCTGGCGAACTGATCTCGTACCCAAGCTGCCTCCGTTCTCCATCGGCCGCCGGGGCAGCAGTCAGGCGCGAGAGCAAGGTCGGTGACGATCACCGCGTCCGCCGCCACCTCATCCAGCGCCGCGTGCGGCACGATGGGCAGGCCGAGCGGCGAGGGGAAGGGCGCAGCATCCCGGGCGACGATCCGCGCATCGAGGCGCCGCGCCTCGACAGCCTCGCCGGTCATTTCAGCCCAGGCCACGCCGACGGCGGAGAAGATCTCGTAAAGCCCGTAGATTGCCGTTGGCGTCGCCTCCGGCAGAGCAAGCAGCCTTATCTGCGCCGGTCCCGGGATCGGTGAAGCACTCATGGGGAGATCTTTGGCACGAAAGCCCTTGTCTTGTCCATTTCCGCACTTCGACCCCCGCGTGCTCCTGGTTATTCCCAAGCGCAGGTCAACCGCAGCAGGAGAGGACAATGGATCTGGCGCTGGAGCAAAGCACGTTCGACATGCAGGCGGCGGAAGCGTTCGCCGGCAGAATGGGCGACATTCTCAATGCAGGCGCCGTGGCGGTGATGGTGTCGATCGGCCACCGGCTCGGCCTGTTCGATGCCATGGCCGCGCTTCCGCCCTCGACCAGCACGGCCATCGCGCAGCGGGCCGGCCTAGCCGAGCGCTATGTCCGGGAATGGCTCGCGGTCATGGTAACGGGCGGCATCGCGACCTACGATCCGGCCAGGAAGGCCTATGGCCTGCCGGCCGAACATGCCGCCTGCCTCACGCAGGGCGCGCCGCTCGGCAATCTGGCAGTCTATGCCCAGACCGTCGCGCTGATCGGGCAAATGCAGGAGAGACTTCTATCGTGCTTCAGAACGGGTGAAGGGCTCGCCTATGGCGATTATCCCTGCTTCCACCAGGTCATGGCCGAAGACAGCGCCCAGACCGTGGTGGCGCGGCTGTTCGACGCGATCCTGCCGCTGGCCGACGGCCTTTGCGAGCGGCTCGACAAGGGGATCGACGTGCTCGATGCGGGCTGCGGGCGTGGCCTGGCCCTGATCGAAATGGCGAGGCGGTACCCGAAAAGCCGCTTTATCGGCTACGATCTGTGCGCCGATGCCATCGCATTCGCCAGCGAGGCGGCCGGCAAGGCAGGTCTCACCAATATCCGTTTCGAGCGGCGCGATCTGACGGGCTACGACGAGAAGCAATGCTTCGACCTTATCACCAGCTTCGATGCCGTGCACGACCAGAAGGACCCGCAAGCACTGGTTCTCAGCCTTCGCGCTGCCCTGAAGCCCGGCGGGGTCTATCTAATGCAGGATATCGGCGGCTCGGCCCATCTGGAAAACAATGCCAATTTTCCCATGGCCGCACTGCTCTATGCCATCTCCTGCTCACATTGCATGCCCGTTTCACTCGGCCAGGGTGGCCTAGGCCTCGGCACGATGTGGGGGTGGGAGACGGCACAGGACATGCTCAAAGCGGCGGGCTTCCGCTTAATCGAGCGGCACATCCTGCCGCACGATCCCATGAATGTCTGGTTCGTGGCGCGGGCGTGAGCCCCATGTCCCGCCAGCGGGCGTGGGGCTGCGGCGGTCAGCTCGCCTTCTTCGTCACCAGAACGAGCGTGCCGTCGGACTCCACATTCGCCGCAATGACGTGCCCCGAGTTCAGGCCCTTTGCTTCGAGGGCTGCCTTGATTTCGGCATTGCCATCGATCAAGCCGCGTAGCTCCTGGAGGGCATCGTCGCCCTGCTGGGCCACGATCTCGTTGACCTGCGACTGCGCCTCCGGCGGGAGCTCCTGAATGTCGACGATGGCGAGGGCGCGAATGACCGGCGTCTGCGACTGCGCCTCGGGTGTGTTCGCCTGCGGCGCAGCCGGCTGCTGCGCATAGCTAGGCGCGGCAAGAGCGAGCACGGTGCTCATCGCCAGTATCGAGAGCATGCGCATGGAAACTATCCTTATGTTGAGGGGTGAAACGGGCATTAAACACGCCCATTGCGTTGATAGGCGGGTTTTCCCACGTCCGTTCCGTGGCCATAGAAAGGCGAGAATGCGTCGAAACGGGGTGAAAAACGGCTTAACGGCGTACGGTGTCAGATTTCGTTCATGCTTTGCGGAATAAGCTCGCGCGCCCGCTGTCCCACAGGACGGCGCGGCAGCCAGCGTCCCCGCCGCCGTTTGCATGAATGGCCCCCATGATGATGCCGCGCCGCCTTCTGTCGATTGCCACCACTGTCGGCTGCCTCTTGCTCGTTGACTGCACGAAGGTCGCCGCGCCACCGCCTCTTACGCCATCGGTCCCCATCGTCCAGTCAAACAAGAACGAGCCGGTGATCTTTGACGGTCAGCGCTTTACGGTCAGCTTCGACTATCTGAGCGAGCAGGGCGTCTATGACGTGAGCGTGAGACGCACCGCGCGTCCCTTAAGCGAACGGGAAGGCGACCTCAAGGCTGCCGAACGGGTCGCACAGTCCACGCTCACGCACTATGCCTGCCCCGGCGCGAGCAAGGCCCGCAGGGTCGATGATCGCGCTATGCTGGACAAGAAGGGCGAATGGCGGTCGCAGTTCCGCTGCGCCTGAGGGCGGGAAAATCAGCCTGAGGGGCGGTACGCAGCCCCCGGGCATTCCGCGTCAATGAGATGGTGGTGAAACGTGCTGCCGGACGAGCTGCAGGGCCGTCTCGCGCAGGTCGGCGGGCGTGGCCTGCCGCGGATTGAGCGACCAGTCGAGCCAGAGCCCGTTCTGCAATGCCGCCAGGGCGGCGGTCACGCTCTTGACCTCCTGGTCGGACATGCGGTTGCCGACGACATCGCTCAAGAGGCGTGACATCAGCCGGCGATAGCGCTGGTTTACCTCGCTATGCACCTGGCGGATGACAGGGTCGGTCATGGCCACGCCCCAGAGCACGAACCGCACCGTAATATAGTCCTTCGAGAGAATAGGCGGCGTGAAGCCGGCCTCAATGAATGTCACCAGTTTTGCCCAGTCGTCCCCTTGGGCCGCATCGACTGCATTCTTGATGTGGTTGAACAACAGGTCGGAGGCGTAGCGGTAAGTGGCTGAAATCAACTGCTTCTTCTCACCGAAATGATGGCGGATCAATCCCGGCGAAACACCGGCCTCGGCGGCGATCACCCGCACGCTTGTTCGAGCATGGCCATGTTTTCCCAAGCAACGGAATGTGGCTTCGATCAATTCCTGACGGCGAACCTGGGGATCCTCGCGAGAATAGGTCCGCCGGGCGTTTTGGGTGGCTGCTCCAGCGCTCACATGGCGCATTTGCAATCTCCGGTTTATGATTATTTCCAATGCACGCAACTCTAATGAGCCGCGCGAGGAATGCAACCATAGGATACGTTTAAGTAGAAAAATCGCCTAAAGATTGTAAAACGAATGTGCGTCTGCGAACCGAATAACAAGGTCCGTTCAATTGGTTAGCGCCTCGCACGCGCAGCACCGGTTGCAACCTGAAGCAACGGTAACGAAGAGGATGCGCCTGCCGTTCTAGCGTGCAGCAAGGGAGGATGGGGCCGACTCAGGTTAGGGCCGCGAGCATTGGGGAGCCAAAAAAAATCGCGCTATCCCGTGGTGCTGTAGTGCAGGCTGAATGCCTCTCTACAGCCTAAGGCGTGCAGCCTGCGTCAGCCTCGCTCCAGTTCGGCTTGTCGGGAGGACAGACACAGGCGATCTTCTCCGCACTCCACACGCGACCACCGCTGCAAATCTGCAGTTGTGGCTTGGGCGGCTCGCTTTGCCGCGGCGTCGCTGCCCGCGGTTCGCTCGTGCGAGGGGGCGAATCGCTCTCGTCCTCCCCATCTTGGCGCGGTGAGGTCGTGCCCGGCGATGCGATGCAAGAGCTGGAGATCTTGTCCCAGATCGGGCGCTCAGCCGGACATTTGCATTGCTTGGACTCCGCATCCCATCGCTGATCGCCAGGGCAGACGATCGCCGTGGGCGCAGGCTCGCTCCTCGGCTGACTGGGTGCAGGTCCGCCATCGCCCGGCACGGCGGGTTGGGCCGAAGAGGATGGGGGTGGAGTTGCGGCATCCGGCTCTGGTTGCGGTGCGGCGTCCGGCTCTGGCGCGGGGGGCGCGGGCTCGGTCGAGGGCGTGGGCTCGGCGGAGGGCTCAGGCTCGGCGGGGGGCGCCGGCTCTGGCGCGGAGGGCTCAGGCTCTGCCTGGGTCGGTTCCGATGGGGCGCTGCCGTCGGCGCCTCCACGGCTCATACGCAGGCGCGGCTGATAAGGGGAGCAACGGCCCTGCGTCACGTCCCAAAGCGGGGCGTCGCTCGGGCAGGCACAACGGTTCTCACCCGCATCGAACTGACGGCCGCCGCTGCACATCGTCTGCAGAGGTACGCAGCGGCCCTCGATCAGCAGGCTGGATGCGTTGCAGTCCGGGGCGGCGCTCAGCGCTCTGCCTGCCCGCCGCAGAGGGATGCTCGCGCAGTCGCGATCGCCTGACGATCGCAAGTCGCCGTTGCCCCATTGTCCGAACAGATCCGAGAGCAGAGCGTCGTCGATCTCACCGCCGCCGCGGCGGCCCTCATCGGCGGCAAAAGCGCGAAGAGCCTCGCGGGTCTTGGGGCCCGCAAGCCCATCCACCGGTCCGACGTCGTAGCCGAGCTTGGCCAGGCTCTCCTGCACGAGGCTGTTGCGGGCCCTCAGCATGCCGTCCGACCAGGACAGCCGAGCACAGTTCTGCACGCGAACGGCTGGCACTCGCCACGGTACGAAATCGACGCGCAGCGATACGCTGGCACCAGGCTCGAGCGAAACATTAGGGCGTGTGCAGGCGAAAGTCGTCGCCCGTCTCTGGCACGACCAGCTGCGTGGCGACCAGTCCGCGAGATTGGCGACCGCGGTGTCCACCTCCTCGGCGATGGTAATCGGTCCGCGGTAAGGGCCGGGGCCGTTATTGGTCACGATGATGGTGAATGGGCAGCCGTAAGTCGGAGCACAGCGCTCCACGCCGCCGCGCACCGCGATGCTGAGGTCGTAGGGTGCCGGCAGCGCCACTTGGCCTGGGGCCGCTTGCTGCGAGGGTTCGGTGCTGGCCCCGGGGTCGGTCACATCCGTTCCCTGCTGCGGTGAAGCGCTGGGCGTCTCCGGCTGCTCTCCCGCCTCGGGCAGTCGGACCGGATTGCCGAACTGATCGACCGCTCCTCCCTCAGCTGGCCCGGCCTGCTGCCCCGGCGATGCCTGCTCGTTCTGCGACGCTCCCGTGCCGGAGTCGGCGCCGGCTTCCCCGCTCTCGGCCGCCGCCACCGCGCGGCTGCCGGCACAGTTCTGCACGGCGGCGATATCGCCCACATGGCCGGCGACATTCGGGTCTTCGAAGCGGTCGTCATAGTCGAGGTAATAGCTCTTGAACGGGGGCAGGTTGTCGGCGCGGGTCAGCGCGAGTGGCAGGCCCTGCGCGCCGTGCACCACGAGCGGACCGCCTCGGCTCAGGCGCTCCGCATCCCGGCTGCTCTCCCGCAGGCTGTCGCCGGTGACCCACAGGGTGCCCCAGCACGATTGGGTATCCAGCTTGCCGTCGCGGTCATAGCCATAGCCGAGCGCGACACCGCCGGCCGCGTTCTGATGGGTGGCGGGAAAGCCGACTGCATATTCGAGCGGATCAGGCGACCACGCGCCATCCGCCGCAGGGGTGAAGCGCAGGACCCGTGACCGGCGGGGCAGGGCGAAGGTGCCGTAATCGTAGCGCGAGCGGATCTCGCCTCGCTGAGCGGCGTAGAGCCGGCCCTCCCCGTCGAAGGCAAGGCTCGCCACGGGATAGGGCTTTGGTTCGGGCGACAGGGTGATCTCCCGCCGCGCGTCATTGGCGAAGGCACCGCTGTCTGTGATGCCCACCGACCAGATCTCCGACCCACCCCATACCGCGTAATAGAGACGGCCACGGGTGTAGGCGAGGCCCCAGATGCGGCGCTCGACCGGGGTGAGGCCCCAGCTCTCCGGGTCCTCACTGTCAAAGGCGGCAGAGGTGATGTCGGCGCGCTTACCATCATCCGGCACGGGCGCGAGGTCCGCGGCCTTGCGGCCGTCCACCCCGTGGTCGAAACGGCCGAGATGCTTACCCGAGATATCGAGCGCATGGATGAGGCCGGTATCGAAATCGGAGACGAAGAACTGCTGATGGTCGGGATCGAAGGCGATATCGCCGAGCCCTGGGCCGCTATTGGCCGCATCGCTGTCGCCGATGGTCGCGAAGAGGGTGACCGCGCCGGTGCGTCCGTCGATGCGCCAGATGCTGCCCGGACCGCCACCCTCACCGAACTGGCCGGGCATCCAGGCCGCATCCGCCTCACCGGTCTTGATACGGATCGCCTCGCCGTCTGCCGGCTTTCGGATCAGCTGCAGGCCGAAGGCCGAGCTGGCGGCGGCATAGATGTTCGGCGCTTCCGCGTCGTCCAGGGCAATGCCGAACACCTGGCCGATCCGCCGCGCCGGCACCGACAGGATTGGCGCCCCACGCAGCAGCTGCGCGTCGGGCGCGCCGCCCGCATTGGCCACATTGAACACCTTGAGCGAGCCGCCATCGAGGTCGATCATGGTCTCATCGAGGCTCGGCGTGGACCGGAACAGACCCCCGCCTCGAGACGACGTGCCTGAAAAGCCCGAAATGACGAGCGCGCCGTCAGCGCTCACCGGCGGCTTCACCTCCTGCGCCTGCGCCGGGGCGAAGAGGCCGGCCGCGGTCGCCAGCGCCAAGGCAAAAGAGAGGCCCCGCCCAAAGCCTGATCTGGTCATACGCTCACGCTTCCCAACCAAACGGTCCTGCAACCCTGTGCACGCAGCCATTGGTCATGGGCCGCGTCAATCGTCAACCGCTACACCACATGAGAGAAACGGCAGAAATCAGGCGCGGACCTCAGAGCACCACGCCAATCACGGCTCGATGTCCCGCCAGCCGGGGTCAGGCGCAAATCGCGATCCGTGCTGATCGGCCAGCTCCTCCAGAACCGAGACGACCCGCTCCACGCCGCGGCGCCGGGCATAGTGGATAGGACCGCCGCGAAACGGCGCAAACCCGGTGCCGAAGATCACCCCGGCATCGGCCGCATCCGTATCTTCCACCACTCCCTCGCGCACGCAGCTGACGGCCGCGTTCACCAGCGGCAGAATGAGACGGTCCTCTAGGAAAAGGTCGGGCTTGCTATCGACCTTGGCCTTTTGCGGCTTGCCGTCGACCCACTTGTAAAGGCCCTGGCCGGTCTTGCGGCCGAGCTTGCCTTCCGCCACCAGCTTGGTGAACCAGTCCGGCAGTTCCGGGGTGGCACCACCCACCGCGGCCTTCATGGTCTGGGCCACGTGCTGCGCCACATCGAGGCCGACCGTATCGGCAAGCTCCAGCGGGCCCATGGGCATGCCGAAATCCACCGCCACCGCATCGATGAGCTCGGGCTTGATGCCCTCGTCATAGGCGAGCAGCGCCTCCAGCATGTAGGGGGTGAGCGTCCGGTTGACGAGGAAGCCCGGCGCCGACTTCACCGGCAGCGGCAGCTTGTCAAGCGCGTTGACGAAGGCGAGCGCCGCGCTCTTCACTGCAGGATCGAGCCGGTCATGGGTGACGACCTCGACCAGCGGCATCTTGGCCACCGGGTTGAAGAAATGGATGCCGACGAAGCGCTCGGGGTGGGCCAGGCCCTCCCGCAGCGTCTCCAGCCGCAAGCTGGAGGTGTTGGTGGCCAAGATCGCATCCGGCCGCATCCGCCGCTCCGCCTGCGCATAGACCGCCTGCTTGATCTCGGGCTTCTCCGGCACGGCTTCGATGACGAGATCGGCCCGGGCAAGCCCGATGCCCTCGGGGTCCGGAATGAGGCGGTCGAGCGCACTGCGCCGCTCTATCTCGCTGCCGCGCCGGCCGAAAAGTTCGCTTGCCCGTTTCACCGCCGGCCCGATCAGGGCATAGCTCTGGTCCTGCAGCGTCACGCGGAGGCCGCGGGCCACGCACCAGGCGGCGATGTCGCCGCCCATGATCCCGGCGCCAATCACATGCACATGCCCGATTTTGCGCGCCTCGCCCTTGCCATAGGCCTTGAGCCGCTCGCGCAGGAAGAACACGCGAATCAGGTTCTGCGCAGTCTCGCCGGTAATCAGCCGGGCGAAGCTCTCGGTCTCGGCCGGGCGCATGGCCGCCGCGCTGCCGCCATGCTCGCGCCAGAGGTCGATCAGCGCATAGGGCGCGGGATAGTGCTTGCGGGGCGCGCGCTTCTCCGCTTCCGCCGCCATGCGGGTGGCAATCAGCGCCCGTGCCGGGGGTAGGCGCATCGCGAGGGCCTTGGCGGAGCGCTTGCGGGAAAGCTCGAGCTTACCGTCCGCCGCCCATTGCACCGCAGTCGCGATATGGCGCTCGGGCACCACCACGTCGACCAGGTTCATGCGCTTGGCCCGGCGCGCGTCCAGCGTGCGCCCGGTGAGCATCAAGGTCATCGCCTCGATCGGGTCGGCAGCAATGTCGAGCGACCGCCATGTCCCGGACAGGCCGGGATGCAGGCCGAGCAGGATCTCGGGAAAGCCGAGCCGCGTATCATCGCGCGCGATACGGATGCGGCACGCAAGAGCAAGTTCGAGGCCGCCGCCCAGGCAGAATCCGTGCACGACGGCAATGGTCGGCGCCCTGAACTTCGCCAGCCGGTCGAGCACCGCCACGCCCTGGCTCACCAGGTTACGGACGTCGGCTTCCACCACCATGCTGCGGAAGTCGCCGATCTCGGCGCCGGCGGCAAAGCCGTTGGGCTTGGCGGACCGCAGCACCAGGGCCCGGGGCGCTGCCGTCTCCACCTCGCTGATCAGTCGGTCGAGCTCGGTCATCACGTCGGCGGAAAGCGTGTTGGTGCTGGCGCCCTGCTTGTCGAAGATGACCCAGGCGAGACGGGCATCGCCCATATACCAGCGCCAATGCCGGTAGGGCTCGGCCGCCGCGGGTTGCCCGGCGGCCGGGTGCCCCAGCGTCAAGCGTTCCTCGGTCAGCTGCTCCAGGGCGGCGTGGCGGACGGGATCGATCATGCGCATCTGTCTACTCCGTCAGCTCGAGCAGCATGGCGCCGCCGAGGCCGCCGCCGACGCATTCGGTGGCAACCCCCAGCCGGGCGCCGAGCCTGCGCATCACATGAGCGAGATGCAGGGTGATGCGGTTGCCGCTGCTGCCCACCGGATGGCCGAGGCTGATGGCGCCGCCATCCACGTTCAGAATGGCGCGGTCGATTGCACCGAAGGGCTGATCCAGTCCGAGAATATCGCGGCAGAACCCCTTGTCCCGCCAGGCGGCGAGGCAGGCGAGCACCTGGGCGGCAAAGGCCTCGTTCAGTTCCCAGGCGCCGATGTCCTCGCGCTTGAGGCCGTTGCGTTGGAGCAGTGCGGTGGCACTGAGCACAGGGCCAAGGCCCATCACCGACGGATCGAGCGCCGACCACACGCAATCGACAATGCGGGCCATGGGCTTGAGCCCATATTTCTCGACAGCCGCTTCGGAGGCGACGATCGTCCAGCTCGCGCCATCGGTGATCTGGGAGGAATTGCCGGCCGTCACCTTGCCGAAAGGACGCTCGAACACCGGCTTGAGGCTGGCCAGCTGTTCCAGCGTGTTCTCCGGCCGCACGCCGTCATCATGATCATAGACCGTGCCATCCGGCGCAATCACGGGCATAACCTCTGTCAGCCAGCCTTCCTGCCGTGCCCGGGCGAGCCGCTGGTGGCTTTCCAGCGCATAGGCATCGGCCTGTTCGCGGCTGATGCCGAACTGGTGCGCTAGCCGCTCGGCGGTCTGGCCCATGTTGAGCTTCACCACCGGGTCGGTCAGGCCCCGCAAGATGCCGATGGACGGACTGAGGTAGCCGGGCCGGAACTTGCTGATCTGGGCGAGCTTGCCGCCAAGCCCCTTGGCGGCATTGAGCCCGCCGAACCAGCGGACCGCCTCCTCCTTGTAGAGCAGGGGCGCGTGGCTCAGCGCCTCTGCCCCGCCGGCGAGGATCAGGTCGCCATCCCCCGCGGCAATGTATTTGAAGGCGGTATCGATCGACTGCATGCCCGAGGCGCAATTGCGCTGCACGGTCCAGCCGGGCATCTCGATGCCGCAGCCCAGGCGTAGCGCGGCGACCCGACCGGGATTGACCTCGTCCGGATGCACGTTTACGCAGCCCAGGATCACCTCGTCGAAACCATCGGACGGAAAGGGCTGGCGGGCGAGCAGCAGCCGGCCGGCCTGCACCGCGAGATCCACCGGCGTGAACGGGCCAGGCCCGGTGCGCGCCTTGAGATAGGGCGTCCGCGCGCCGTCGACCAGGTAAACCCGGCGCCTTCCGGCACCGGCTGCAGCGCGGCGCAGCACCTGGGGCGGGGTGGCCGGTATGGCAGTCGCAGGCTCGGGCGGAGCCGCTGCTGGCGCAGGCGTGGCCGGCTCCGCCTGGGGCGGTTCTACCGTCGCCCGATCATCAGTCGCGACCGGTTTCACCTCGTCGCGGATCGTATCGGTGGTGATGGTGGCCTCCCTATGTGAGTCCCGGATGGATCTCGGTGCCGGCATCGAGGAACTCGCCAGGGTGCGGCGTCGATGTGGCTGGCTTTGCCTCGCCCTTCCGGGCTGCAGGGCCGCCGCTACTCAGGCCCTTGATCTCATCCAACGTGAAATGGTCGACTTCGAGCACCGCATGCACCATGTCGTTCGTGCGCCGCAAGTCTTGCGCTTCATCGGCGCTGATCACCCCCTGGGCCACCGCCGCATCGAGATCGCGCAGCTTCGCCTGACGCAGCCTGAGCCGCACCGGCTCGAGCCGCGCCACTGCAAGGAAGGCCTGTTCCAGCCGGCCAAGCGGCGTCTCGTCGCTGCCGATATAGATGCCTGCGGTCAGCCGGTCGCGCACCGGCCCCGGTTGGATCACCAGGTCCGCAACATCGCGCGTTAGCCCGTCGGACGGGGCGGGGTAGAGCGCGCCCAGCGGCCGGATGATCGCCTTGAGCGAGAGGGCGAGCGCCCGGCTCGGCAGGTTGTCCAGCGCATCCTTCAGGCGCTGCTCGGCCACGTGCAACGAGGACTGCGCGGCCCAATGGACCAGCGGCAGGTCCTCCCGCGGCCGGCCGTCATCGCGCCAGCGCTTGAGGATGGCCGATACGAAATAGAGCTCGGACAGTACGTCCCCCAGCCGCGCCGAAATCATTTCACGCCGCTTGAGCGCGCCGCCCAAGGTGGCCAGCGTGGCGTCGGTGACCAGGGCGAGCGCCGCGGACAGCTGCGCAATGCCGCGGAAATAGCGGGCGGTCTCGTCATGCACCGGCGAGGGGCCGATGCGCCCGAGGCTCAGGCCGCGCACAAGGGCACGCATCTTGTTCTTGGTGACGTGGCCGAGATGCGCAAACAGTGCCTTATCGAAGTCGCTGAGACCTTGGTCCTGGTTCGGGTTATGGGCAGCCGCCATCTCGCGCAGGAGGAAGGGATGGCAACGGATCGAGCCCTGGCCGAAAATGATCAGCGAGCGCGTGAGGATATTGGCGCCTTCCACGGTGATGCCGATCGGCACCGCCCGATAGAGATTGCCGAGATAATTGTTGGGGCCGTCACAAATGCCGCGGCCGCCATGGATGTCGAGCGCATCATCCACCACGCGCCGCAGCGCCTCGGTCGCGTGATATTTCAGGAGTCCGGAGATGACCGCCGGCTTCTCCCCCATATCCAGGGCCGCCAGGGTCAAGCGCCGGCCCGAATCGATCTTGTAGGTGGTGGCAGCCATGCGGGCGAGCACCTCCTGCACGCCCTCGAACTTGCCGACCGGCAGGTTGAACTGCTCGCGGATGCGTGCATAGGCACCGCTGGTGCGCACGCTGAGCTTCATGCCGCTGGTGGAGAGCGAGGGCAGGGAGATGCCGCGGCCGGCGGCGAGCGCCGCCGTCAGCATGCGCCAGCCCTGGCCGATGCGATCTGCCCCGCCGATGATCGCATCCAGCGGCAGGAACACGTCGCGTCCCCAGTTCGGGCCATTGGCGAAGACCTGCATGGCCGGATAATGGCGGCGGCCGATTTCCACACCCGGCGTATCGGTGGGAACGAGCGCGAGCGTGATGCCGAGATCCTCCCTCTCGCCCAGAAGGTGCTCGGGGTCGCGCAGCTTGAAGGCCAGGCCAAGCACCGTGCAGATCGGCCCTAAGGAGATGTAGCGCTTGGCCCAGTTGAGCCGCATGCCGAGCACCCGCTCGCCCTTCCATTCACCATAGGCGACCACGCCGGTGTCGGTCATGGCGGCGGCATCCGACCCTGCATCGACGCTGGTGAGCCCGAAGGCGGGGATCTCCCGCCCATCCGCAAGCCGCGGCAGGTAATAATTCTTCTGTTCATCCGTGCCGTAATGCACCAGCAATTCGCCCGGTCCGAGCGAGTTGGGCACGATGACCGAGACGGCAGCGGAGGCGGAGCGGGAGGCAAGTTTCATCACCACGGCCGAATGCGCCGTGGCCGAGAAGCCGAGACCCCCGTACGCCTTCGGGATGATCATCCCCAGGAACTTGTGCGCCTTGATGAAGTCCCAGATATGCGCCGGCACATCACGCTCGATGAAGCAGATCTGCCAATCGTCGATCATGCCGCAGAGCTCTTCCACCGGGCCGTCGAGAAAGGTCTGTTCTTCGGCCGTGAGCTTGGGCGCCGGCGTCGCCAGCAGCCGGTCGAAATCCGGCGAGCCGCTCATGAGCTCGGCATCCCACCATACGGTGCCGGCCTCCAGCGCCTCGCGCTCGGTGTCGGACATGGAGGGCAGGATGCGGCGCACCCGCTCCAGCACCGGGCGCGAGATCCGCTCTTGCCGGAATGTCGCAAGGTCTATCGCCATGTCCGGTCATTCCTCGAAGGGGGTATCGAACCACTGGGCATCAGGCCGGTGCATTGAACCACAAGTCAGATGAGGGGCACAATCGGCTCAGCCGGAGGTGCTAGGATATCAGCAGCTTAGAGCCGATCCCATACTGGCCGGCCGGGCAGTATCTGAACATCTCTTGCTGACAGATCCCAGCAGCGGCCATGTCGATGTTTAATCAGTTGTTGCAAAAGGAAAAGCCCGCGCATGGACAGCGCGGGCTGGTCGATAGACGTTCGTGCTTCAGGCTTCAGGAGACGCTCGGGCCTTCCGGCGCGACCTGACGGCGCTCGGCCATGAACCGATCGAACTCCTCCTGGTCGCGGGCGGCGCGCAGCCGCTCCACATAGTCGCTGAACGCGCGCTGCTCTTCCTCGAGCCGCCGCAGCGTCTCGCGCTTATACTTGTCGAAGGCGGCATTGCCTGTGCTGGTATGCATGTGCATGCCGGAGCACCAGGTCCGGCTGAAGCCGAAGCGGTGGTTCGAGCCATTGCGCTCGCTCAAACGGTCGCGCAGCCTCCGGAAATCGTCATCGATCTGGCCACCCCAGAGGATATAGGCGAGAACCGCCAAGCCGATCGGCCACCACACCATGAAACCGAGGACCAGCGTGGCGACGCTCAGTGGGGTCCACCGGCGGCCGGTCGTCTTCGTGAGTGTCATCGAGAACCCTCCATGCTAGGCATGGTGGTATATGGTGGGTAAATGCGCCCCTTCAAGGTGATAGCGGGAAGACCTGGAGGCGAGAGGATGAGTATCGAAGAGGTTCAGCTGCCGAGATATGAGGACGTTGCGGCGGCAGCACGGCGCCTGCGCGGGCGTGCGGTGCGAACGCCGCTCCTGGGCACGCCCAGCCTCGACGACAAGCTCGGCTTCAGGCTGCGCATCAAGGCCGAGACTCTGCAGCGTACCGGCTCGTTCAAGTTCCGCGGCGCCTTCAACCGCATTTCACAGATCGACCGCGCGCAGAACCCCGGCGGGGTTGTCGCCTATTCCTCGGGCAATCACGGCCAGGGCGTGGCCGCCGCAGCCGCCCTCTGCGGCCTTCCGGCTGTCGTGGTGATGCCGGCTGATTCCCCGCAAATAAAATTGCGCAACACTGCCGGCTACGGCGCGGAGGTCGTGACGTTCGACCGGGCGAAAGAAGATCGCGAGGTGATCGCCGCCCGAATAGCGCACGACCGCAAGGCGGTGATCGTGCCGCCCTATGACGACCCAGCCATCATCGCGGGCCAGGGCACCGCGGGCCTGGAGGTCGCGGAACAGGCCAAGGCGGCGGAGTTGGCGATCGATCATCTCGTGGCGCCGGTCAGCGGCGGCGGCCTGATCGCCGGCATCGCGCTCGCCATGGAGCAGCTGTCGCGCGGCACCAAGCTGTGGACGGCCGAGCCGGCTCAATTCGACGACCATGCCCGCTCACTGGCCGCGGGCCGCCGGGAACAGAACGCGGCGCTGAGCGGGTCGATCTGCGACGCGCTCATGGCCCGGTCCCCGGGCGTGCTGACCTTCGCCATCAACCAGCCGCGGCTGGCCGGCGGTCTGGTGGTCTCGGACGACGAAGTGCGCGATGCCATGGCGGTCGCCTTCGATGTCCTCAAGCTGGTGATCGAGCCGGGCGGAGCGGTGGCGCTTGCGGCAGTGCTTACGGGCAAGCTCGACATCGCTGCGGGTGAAACCGTGGTTGTTGTGGCCTCGGGCGGCAATGTCGACCGCCGCAGCTTTGCGGAGGCTCTGGCCGCGGGCGGCTCTCTCTAACGCCAAGGAGGCAGGCGTCTGTCGCGTGGCCCTAGACCTCATGTGCCGGCTTAGCGGTCTTCCCCAACGTCATCCGTCTCGGATGGGCTCTCGGGCGCCTCCTCGGCGAAGTCGGGGAGGGGCGTCAGCGCGGCGCTGGGCTTGCGCACGATGACGATGCGGCCCTGCGCGCCACCATCTTCGCCTCCTTTCGTTTCCGCCTTGTCTGCGGCGGGCTGGGACGGGCGGGCGCTCGGCTCGGCATTTCCCGAAACGGCAGCCTGCCCCGCGGGCCGACGATCGGGCGGCAGTATTTCCGCCTTGCTGGCCATGGATGGAGTGCCGGTACGGCTGCGTTCGTCCGCGAGGGCCTGGTCCAGGGTGCGCAGGAGGGTCAGGCCGCGGCGGACTGCCAGCGCCACGCCGTGGTGGTTCTTCGACAGCTTGGCCAGCTTTTCGACCGCTCGCGCCAGCCGCCGGCGTGTTTCGGGGCTGGACGTCTCCGTGGCGATATCGTTGTGAGCGCTGCGCAAGATCAGGATCAGCTCGTCCAGATCGGCGCTCTGCCGGCTCAAGCGGCTGTCGATGGAGCGGAATGCGTCGCTGCGGGCCTCGATACGGTCGGCCTCGCTGCCGGTGCTCGCCAGGATGGCGGTGACGTCGCTCAGCGCATCCCGCAGGAGGCCGCGGATCTTATGAACCGCGTTGGAGCTCTCGAGCGAGGGCACGAACTCGACGGTCTGCGCGCTGACCACCCGTTCCAGCCGTTTGATCGCATCGAGCAGGATGCGGGTGTCCGCCGCGCGATTGCGCCTGGCATATTCGGCCAGGAACCAGCGGCCGCGTGGGGTTTCCATGACCGCCTGTTCGATCAGCTCGTAGTCTTCCTCGCGAACCGGCGTCAGTCTGCGGCCATCGCTCATACTCGAACATCCCACCACAATCCTCGACGGACGCCCTCTCCGCGCCCGTAGCCGATATCGGCCATACGTGCACTCGGCCGCGCCCACGCGCGTCCGGCGTGTTTAACGGAGTATTGTGTGGAATGATTGAGGAAGCGTTGCCCGCAACCCGATGCGTTAACCCCAGAGTTCCGGCGGTGGCGGGAACATCGTGCTGCCCTCGAAACGAATGCCCGGTTCGCGGTCGCGGGCCAGGAGCAGCGGCCCATCGAGATCCACCACCGCGGCGCGCTGGGCCACGATCATCGCAGGCGCCATGGCAAGGGAGGTGGCCAACATGCAGCCGACCATGATGCGCATGTTCCGGTCCGCCGCCGCCTGGGCCAGCAGCAACGCCTCGGTGAGGCCACCCGTCTTGTCGAGCTTGATGTTCACTGCGTCGTATTTCCCGACCAGTCCGTCGAGCGTCTGCAGGTCGTGCACCGCTTCGTCCGCGCAGACCGCAACCGGCCGCTCGATACCGGCGAGGGGGGAATCATCGAGAGCCGGCAGCGGCTGCTCGATCAGTTCGACGCCCAATTCCGCACAAGCCCGGAACAAGTCCGGCAGCTGGTCGGGGGTCCAGCCCTCATTCGCATCGACGATGAGGCGACTGTCGGGGGCAGCGCGCCGCACCGCCTTAAGGCGCGCGATATCACCATCTCCGGTGCCAAGCTTCAGCTTGAGAAGCGGCCGGTCCGCATAGCGGGCAGCCTGCTCGCCCATGGCTTCGGCACTCGCGAGGCTCAGCGTGTAGGCCGTGACCAGGGGCTTGAGCTCGGGCAGTCCGGCCATCAGCCATGCGGGCCGGCCCGAACGCTTTGCCGCCAGATCCCACAGAGCGCAGTCGATCGCATTGCGCGCCGCGCCCGCCGGCATGCTGGTCCGCAGCGCCTCCCGGTTAATGCCGTTCTCGATATCGCGCCGCAGCCCCTCGATTGCCGCCGTGACGGATTCGACCGTCTCGCCGTAATGGGCGTAAGGCACGCATTCGCCCCGGCCAATGGCGCCGCCTTCCTCCAGGGTGACCACGACCACCTCCGCCGAGGTCTTCGAGCCGCGCGAGATGGTGAACGAACCGGCGATCGGCCAGCTCTCATGGGCTATCTTGAGGGTGGGCATGGGCGGCGGCCTACAGCTTAGCGAGGGAATTGCGCAATGACATTATCGACAATCGAGGCAATTCCATAGCGAATCGGGTCGGTCGCGGGGAGACTGTAGTCGCGCGAAACGCTATCGAGATAGGCCTTGGCCTCGTTATCCCCCAGGGCTTGGGTGTTGACCGCAATGCCCACGCAGCGGATTGCCGGATTGGTGAGCTGCCCCTCGAGGATGGTGCGGTCGATCACCTGGCCGATGGTCGGCAAGGGGTGCTCGACCCCGCGCATGGTCTTGCGGGTCGGCTCGTGGCACACCACGAAGGCATCGGGCTGGGCACCGTGCAGCAGGCCGAGCGTCACTCCGGCGAAGGAGGGATGGAAGAGCGAGCCTTGGCCCTCGATCACATCCCAGTGGCTGGGTGCGGCCGCGGGCGAGATCCATTCGGCCGCGCCCGAGATGAAGTCGGCAACCACCGCATCGATCGCAACGCCGCGCCCGGAGATCAGCACGCCCGTCTGGCCGGTGGCGCGGAACTCTGCGTCGAGCCCGCGGGCCCGCATTTCCTTTTCCAGCGCCAGGGCGGTGTATTTCTTGCCGACGGAGCAGTCGGTGCCTACCGTCAGAAGCCGCAGCCCCGGCCGCTTGGTGCCCTTGCCGGTCGCGAAGGCGTGATCGGAGAACCGCACATCATGCAGCTTGCGGCCGTGCCTCCGCGCAGCCTCGGCGATGGCCGGCACCGAGGCCAAGCGCTTATGGAGGCCGGTTGCCACATCAAGCCCCGAGTCCAGCGCCTCCACGATGGCCGAGACCCAGTGGTCCGGCAGCACGCCGCCCGCATTGACCACGCCGACGACCATGGTCTTCGCCCCCGCGGCAGCCGCTTGCGCAATGGTCATGTCCTGCAGTCCGCAGTCCGCCTTGCATCCGGGCAGCCGCATTTGCCCGATGCACCAATCACGTCGCCAGTCCACCACGCCCTGCGCCGTCTTGGCCGCCAGCTGGTCATGAACATCGCCCAAAAACATCAGGTAGGGCTTGGCAATTTCCATGAATACGTCTCCCGAGATCCCGCCGCAGCGACATGACGCGCGGACAGCATGTCAAACACTGAAACGCGCCTGTCCGCAAGGGGCGGGCAGGCGCCTATGTCGTCGCAGGATGGGAGCGTCATCCGGGGGTAGGGCGCTGCCGGCTCGCCTGGGCTGAGAGAGGCGAGCCGGCGGCTGGAGTCAGCCTTTGATCCGCCCGGAGGACTTGCCGAGCATCAGGTAGATCTTGCCGGCTTCGGTGGCGAGGCAGGCATCCACGAGGTCATCGCCGTTTCGCGCACCGGAGACTGCGTCGAGCAAGCTCTCGAACTCAGACATGTAGCTGCGGACGTCGGCCTGGAACGCCGCCTCATTGCGATAGCGCTGAGCGATGCTCTGACGCAGCGCGTCGCTTTCGAGCTCCCACAGCCGGCGCATGAAGGCATCGCGCTCGCCGCCCTTGTAGCGGCGCCAGATATCCGCGGGGGGCGTTTCGTCGAGGGCCCGCGTCAGGTCGACGGAAATGTCGTAGAGCCGCGCGAAGATCTTCTGTGCCCGATCCGGCAGCAGCGAGAGCGGCATCTCGGCGCTTTCCTCGAGTGACGGTGCCGGGGCCTCTTCCGGCTCGTCGGCCGGCACCGCAAGGATGGGCTCTGCGAGGCGGCTCGAGGCGCTGTCCTTCGCCTGCGGCGCGCCCCCGGGGAGCTCAACCTGGGCGGCGGCGGGATCGTGGGGTCCCGCCTCGGCAGCGAAGCTCCGCTCCGGCTGCCACGGTTTCAGGGCGCCAGACGTCCTGGCCGTAGCGACCATGGACGTGGCGCCCTCAGATTTTCCCAGGCGACGGCCCCCGTCCACCTTTTCGGGAATCTGGATGCCGGGACCGGACAGGTCCAGCGACTTGCCGTGCCGCTTGACCACCTCGGCCAGCGCCGTGAGCGCCGCCAGCTGGTCGGCCACCACCTGCCGCATAGCATCCGCGTTGCTGCGGGTCTCCTCAGGCAGCTCGAAGATCGCGCGCCGCATCTCGTCGCGGGTCGCCTCGATCTCTTTCACCACCGTTTGGGCGGCCGCGCGCATTTCCTGGGCCGTCTCGTTGAAATGGCCGCTCGTGTTGGACAGAAGCTCGCTCATCGCGGCGAGCGCCCGGTCATATTGCGCCTGCAGCTTCTCGGCGGCAGCCGCAATCTGGCTGTCGGCCTCGACCTGGAGCCGTTTCAGCTCCTGGTCGAAGCTGCGCACCGTCTGACCGGTCTGGTTCTCGAGCTGGGTGCCGACCTCGCGCGCCCGGCGCTCGACAAGGAGCAGCGACTCCTCCACCAGCCCGGTGAAGCTGCGCATGACGTTGTCGAGCTCTTCCGTCTTCTTGCCCAGGCGGTCCAGTACCGCATCGAAGCTTTCCTCGCGGCTGTCGACGATGCGGTCGACCTCGGACTTGAACGCCTGCATGGTCTCGGTCAGCAGGCGCGTCATGTCGCCCATACGCGCGACCACCGCCTCGCTGGTGCCGCCAACGCTGTTGGTCACCTCCGATCCGGTCCGGGCAAACTGCTCCATCACGGCGCGGCTGCGCTCCTCGAGCTGGCGGTTCATATCGAGGCCCATGGTTTCCAGCTGACGGGTGAGCTGCTCGGCCGTACCCGTGAAGCTCTCCATCGTGGATTGGGTGAGGGTGCTCACCTGCGTGGACAGCTTCGTGGTCAGCTCGCTCAGCTCGCCGGACAGCTTGCCGCCGATCGAGCCGAACTCCTCCATGGCGGTGGTGCTCGCGGTCTCCAGCTGATCGTGGAGGGCGCTGGTGATGAGCTGAAGATCGGTCGTGATCCTGGCGCTCGTGCCCTGCACGCGGCTGGTGATATCGTTGCCCTGTGCCGAGAGCGCGCCGAGAATGTCTTCGACCGCCTTCTGCAACTCTCCTGTGAGGCCTTGGCTGATCCGCTCGAGGCGGGTGTCGAGGTCGGTTGCGCTCTCCGCCAGCTGGGAGGTGAAGTAGTCGTTCGCCGCAGTCAGGTGCTTGGCGAACTTGGCCCCGGCATCCTCCAGGCGCAACGCCGTCTCCGAACCGGTGGTCTCCAGCGTGATCGTGGCCCGGTCGAGATGGTGGGATACGTCGCTGGTCGCCCGCTCGAACCGGTCGGCAATGCTGCTGCCGACGATCCCGACCCGGTCGGCCACCTGCTCCACCACCCGGTCCACGTCCTCGAAGATCTGGTTGCCGGCCTTCTCCACCACATCCTTGAAGATGATGCTGGCCGACTGAAGCTTCTCCGTCACCGCGGCTGCCGTGCGATCGAAACGGTCGGTCGACTCGTCCAGCCGGTGGGTGACCTCCGCGGACGTGCTGTTGAAGCGCTCCACCACCTCCGTGCCGATCTTGGCGATGCTTTCGCGGACCGAGCCTGCGGCCTGGTCCATATGGGCGAAGACCTCGTCATTGGTCGACAGTATGGTGCGGTTGAAGTTGTCCGCAGCGAGATGCACCTGGCTGACGAGCTTGCTGCCGGCGATCTCCAGGTTCTGGTTGACGCCGGACGCAGCCTCGCCGAACTCGTCGAGCACCCGCCGGCTGATCGTGTCGAGGGTGGTGGAGATATTGCCGGCGAGGCTGCCCACGTCGGCGCGCATGCGCTCGCGGGCGCCCTCGACGGTGGTCGAGAGAGATTCGAGCAGCTTGTCGATATTGCTGCCCACCTCGGTTCCGGTCTGGTTGACGGCGAAGGTGAGGGAAGCCACCGTCTCGCCAAATCTGCCCACGACGGTCTCGCCGGTATCGCCCACCGACTTGGTGATGATCCCTGCCGTGTCGTTGAGCTGCGCCACGAGGCGCTCGCTCGTGCTCTCCAGGTCGCGATGCACGGTGTCCACCAGGAGCCCCACGCGCCCGACCAGCTGGTCGCTCGTGGCGCTGATGGCTTGGTTGACCCCATCCAGCGCATCGCCGACCTCGCCGACGATCCGCTCCCGGGTCGCCGCAAGGTCGCTCTGCACGAGCCCTGCAATCTGACCGAGACTGCCGACCACCTCCTCGCCGGTGGCGGACAGCTGGCGGCTGACGCTGCCGGTCATCTCGCTGACTTCGCTGACCACCCGACCGCTGGTTGCGGACAGGCTCTCGGTCAGGGTGCCGATGACGCTGCCAAGCTCGTCGCCCACCCGCATGGCGGAGTTGTCGAGCTCGGAGCGGATCGAGCCCGCCACCTGTTCCACATGGTTGATGGTCCGCTCGCTCGCCACTTCCAGGTTGCGGGCCACCGTGCCGGCCAGCGAGCTGATGCGGCCGACCACCTTGTCGCCGGCGCTTTCCAGCGACAGGTTGACCGAGCTGACCATATCGCCGATCTCGCCGAGCAGACGCTCGCCGGTGGCGTGCAGCCCCTCGGTGACCGAGCCGGTGAGAGTGGCGATCTGCGCCACCGTGCGTTCCCCGGTGCTGTCGAGGCTGCTGGTGACCGCGCCGACCATGTCCCCGATTTCCTGCACCACTCGGGTGCTGGTCTGGTCCAGGCTCTCGTTGATCGAACCGGCGACATCGCCGACCTGCGACACGAGGCGGACGCTCGTCGCCTCGAGATTCCCGGCGATCATTCGCACCGAACGATCGAGCTCCTCCGCCACCCGCTGCGTCGAGCTGTCGAGGCTCGCGTGCACGAGCTCCACCGCCTCGCCAACCTTGGTGGACAGGCGGTCGCCCGCGCTCTCCACGATCCGGTTCACCTCGCCCGTGGCGCTGTCGATCTGGCTCGACAACCGCTCGCTCGCGCCCTCGAAGCTGCTGCGGAACGTCTCGGTGGCATTGTCGAAGTGTTCGATCACCCGGTCGCCCAGGCTGCCAACCGCGTTATTGGTCCGCCCGGCGGCATCCTCGATCTGGCCGACAAGCCGCTGGGTGGTGCCGTCGAGAGTGTAGGTGACGCTGGTCGCGGCCTCCTCGATGCGGCCCAGGACACGCTCGCTGACCCCCTCCACATCGCGGGCAAAGCGCACGCCGGTTCCATCGATGCGGCCGGTGACGTCCGTGGTGATCCGCTCGAACAGCGAACTTGCCTCATCCAGACGGTTTCCGAGGCTCTTGACCGTGTCGTCCAGCCGGATGAACAGCTGGTCGCCGGCTTGGTCGAGCGTCTGCGCCACGTCCCCGGCCCGGGCGTCGAACCGGCTGAGAATGGAATCGGCGGACCGGTCCATAATCGTCGCGACCTGGTCGGATGTCGCCCTGAAGTGATCGGCCACCCGGGCGTGGGTTGAATCGAACCGCTCGAGGACGCGCAAGGCGTTCTGTTCCATCCGTTCGGAGATCTCCGCATTCGCGGAATCGAACCGGTCGATGAACTGCGCCGAGCTCTGCTCCATCCGCTCGGTGATCTCGCTGCCGGAGCGCTCGAGGTAATCGAACAGTTCGGATCGGGCGCGCGAGAGGTTCTCGATGAAGCCTGAACTCGCGCTCAGCAGTCGTTCGGCGACGGCGCCCCCGGCCATATCGATCTGCTCGGCGAGTTCGGAGCCCGACCGTTGCAGCTGCTGGGCGACCTCATGGGACGATTCACGCAGCTGATAGCTCACGTTCGAGCCGGTGGTCTGAAGCAGCTCCAGCACCTCCCCGGTCGACTCCCGCAGCTCCTCGTGGAACTTGCTGCTGATCTCGCCGAGGTTTGATACGGCCTCCGCATGGGCGCCCGAGACATCGCTGCTGGTTGCGCGAATAAGCTGCACGAATTCTTCGCTGGCCTGCTTGAAGCGGGCATGAATGGCATCCGCCGTGCCGTTGACGTGGTTGACGAAGCCCTGGTTGGCCTCGTCGATCCCGGATGTGGCGAGCCGCAGGGACTGCACCACGTCGCTGGCGCTCTGCTGGATCTGGCCGGAGAACTGCTCGGTCATCCGGCCCATCTCGGTCGAGATCTGCAGGTTGGTGTCGGTAAGCGACTTGGCGGAGTGCGACAGGGCCTCCACCTGTGACGACAACTCGCCTGAGAAGACGCGGATATCGTCCAGCACCTTGGTCGACAGCGACTCGAGGCGCCCGGTCTGTGCCGTGATCTCCGCGCTCGCGGAGCTGGTCCGGTTCGCAATGGTCTCGATCGTGCCGGCAAGTTCCTCAGTCGAGGATTTCAAGCCGTGCTCGAGAGAGTGCAGAGTGGCGCTGGCCTGGTCAATGATGTTGCGCAGCGAGCCTGAGCTGTCCTCCACACGGGTGAGCAGCGGTCCGGTCTCGGAGCTCAACATATAGACGGTTTCTTCCAGCGCAGTCCGTTGGCTCTCCAGGCCGCTCACCAGCGTGCGGATGCGCTCCTCGTTGCCGCCGAAGGCTCGTTCCAGCGCGGAGATCTCCTTGTGGACCAGCGTCTCGAGCTCGCTTGCCCTCTGGATCGCCTGCTCCACGCTGCTCAAGAGATTCGCCACCTCGCGCCGCACGGTCTCGGTGACCGTGGACAGCTCCTCGCTGGCGACGTCCTGCGGGCGCACCAGGCGGATGGCCGTCTGGACCAGCGTTTCGGAGACCTGCCGCATGTGCTGGGCGCGGCGCATCATATAGGCAATGCTCCAGATCAGCAGCACCGGCAGGCCGGCCACGATGGCGAGAGTGGCCGCCGGCAAAGTGGGCGCTGAGGCCGCGAGGTTGCGCCCCGGCTCGGAGCCGAAATAGCCGATCAGGGAAGTGACCGCGATGACGACCCACAGGACGGAAATGACGGCAGCACCCCAGTATGGCAAGCTCGACGGCTTCCGCTTCAAGCTGCCGATCAGGGCTGCCGTCGTGGGCTCGTTCTCATTGGCCGGGCGACCGGACAGCGGCGCCCCGCCGCGCCGGCGGTCGACCTCAGGCGCGGCATCGTCAGCCGGCACGGTCCGCGATCGTTCGAGTTCGCTTGCGGATCGCCTCATGAGACGCCTCTGCGACCTTCTGCGTGGGTCGATAGGGTTGCTGGTCATACTCTGGTTCTCCGCAACGCACTTAATCCCGCCCGCTGAATCATCAGACTCACGTGCATCTGTTTTCCGCCGAGGAGGACACTAAACAGTGGGAATACCAGCTGAACAAATGTATTTAGTGCGTCTGTCCCCATCATTCACCATATATGGTAGTCATGCCGCTGCCCAACCCGCCGCACGGGCGCAATCCATCCTCACCGCTTATTCCGCAAACGGTGTTGCATGACAACCACAGACGTGTGGATCAAACGCTGCAGCGTGGCCTCCGCTCGTCCCTCCAAGTGCAGTCGCCTACAATACCTTAATAAATGAAACGGACAAACCCACCCTGAATTCACCCTTTTGGCTAAATGTATTGTTGGTTAATATCCTTCGTTTTCAAGGGGTTATGATGGGAAAGGCGTAGCTGGCGCGAACTCATGGTCTCCGGTGCGAGTCGAGGCCAGGTCCGTTTTGTTAACCATTTGACAACGGTTGGCGGCTATGGATATTTGTTTTTTCGTCCTGGATCGGTATGGCTTCAGCCCGCAATGACAGGGGTCCCGTGCGGTCGACGGGAGGGCCGCCGATGCCGATCGATTTCGAGCACTTGAATCAGTATACCGCCGGGGACAAATCCCTGGAGGCGGAGGTGTTGCGTCTGTTCGCCGAAACCGCGGCGGCGGCGCAGGCTGTGCTCGACACGACGAGCTCCGCGGAGGAATGGCGGCGCGCCGCCCATAAGCTGAAGGGGTCGGCTCTGGCCATCGGGGCCTGGCAGCTGGCCGATCTCGCTGCCCGCGCGGAAATGTCCGGCCCGGCGCCGCCCGAGGGCCTGCAGCTGCTCGAAGCCGTGCGGTCAGAGGTCGCGGTGGTCACGGCCGCCATCGCAAGCGCTCCCGGATGCCTTGCTGATCGCTGATGCGACAAATGCGCGTCCGCCGAGAGCTGCCCAGCGCCCATATCGGACTATTCGTCGCGCGTGGTTTCATGCTAGAGGCTGGCGGCCGCCCCGGCCGGATGGATAACGACTTCCAATAGAGCAATGCCGAAGATTACCTTCATCGAATCCAATGGCACCACCCACATTGTCGATGCCGAGCCCGGTATGACGCTTATGGAAACCGCGGTGCGCAACATGGTGCCCGGCATAGACGCGGACTGCGGCGGAGCCTGCGCCTGCGCCACGTGCCATGTCTATGTGGATCCCGAGTGGTTCGACAAGCTCGGCACGCGCAATGAGATGGAGGAGGACATGCTCGACTTCGCCTTTGATGTGCGCGAGAACAGCCGGCTGTCCTGCCAGGTGAAGGTCACCGACGCGTTCGACGGGCTTGTGGTCCGCATTCCGGAAAAGCAATTCTAAGCCGGGCCCGCGCGCTCTTTCATCATTTGGCCAGACTTGCACCGAACAGACCCTCGCTTGGGTGTGCGATGCGCGAGGTGCTCTTTGAATGCAACTTCAGGTATTGAAGAATCAGTGGCTTTCTCTAAGGTGGTGCCACAACATGTCAGCATGGGAGGCTGATCATGAACAGGGCACGTCGTCCCGGGCGGGCGAAGTGTTGGTCCGTGTTCTGTATCGTTCTCAGTGGCGTGATGGTTCAGGGGTGCGTACCCAAGGTCGGGTCGGAATGGTTCAGCAGGGTGACGGCGAGGCCCTTGGCGCAAGGTGAGTTGACGCCGGTTGCCGCGGTCGAGCAGCATCTGGTGACCGCCCCCGGCCCCGAAGTTTCGGTGGAATTCGAAGCCATCGTACCCCGGCCGAAACCGGCCGACCGGCCGAGCGTCCGCGCCACGCGCTCAGCAAAGCCGGCGCGCGCCGTCGCCATGAAACGACAGCAGCTGCCGGAGGACCGGGCCGGGATGCCTCCGGTCGAGGTGCCGTCGAACAGCGATCCGGCGGCGGCCCTCGACAGCGGCGCGGAACCCGTGCCGGATACGACGACGCCGGCACCTGCTCAGCCGGCGCTGGCGGTCGCATCCGCCCCGTCGGCGCCTGCGAAGGCGCCAGCTGCATCTCAGCCGAGCTCCGCGGCCGTCGCCACGCCCAACCCGAGCACGCCACCACCCTCGGCTAACGCCCGGAGAGTGAGCGACTCGGCCGGTCCGCGCGTGGTCAGCGCGCGCAAGTCGGACGCGGGCGAGCCGAATGCTCTGATCTTTCAGGTGCAAACGGTGCCGGATGTCACGATACCGCAATTCACTTTCGACAGTCTGGCGAGCCATCCGCCGGTTGCCGGCGGCACGGCCTCGGACATGGTTCTGGAGTAGGACGATCTGTCAGGTACGACTTAGCGGTCATGTGCGCTGGCGAAAAGGGCCTGACGGCTTGCGCTTGAGCAAGCCGCGCCGGTCTGTCATGAGGGGGTCGAGCACAGCAGTTCCAGGATGACGATGGCCCAGCCCGTGTACGCGAGTAAATCCAGCACCTGCACGAAGGTGACCGACGATAAGCCGTCGGTCTGGGTGCTGGCGGGCGTCCACGCTGGCGATACGGCGCAAGCGCTGGCTCTGGCACGCAGCCTTGGATGGCGCTGCGAGCTGAAGCAGCTCATCTTCAACCACTTATATGTGATTCCTAACGTCATTTCGCGGCATCGTCTGTGGGGGCTCAGCCCTGCGGCGCGGAAGGTGATCCAGGCGCCCTGGCCTGATCTGGTGATCGCGGTCGGCCGCCGGTCGGTCCCGGCCGCACAATGGATCAAACGCCAATCCGGTGGCCACACGAAGCTCGTCCATCTCGGCCGGCCGCAAGCGCCGCTCGCCTGGTTCGACCTGATCATCACCACCCCGCAATACGGTCTGCCCCAGGGCCCCAACGTGCTCCACAATCTCACACCGCTGACGGAGGACCCCGCCCTGGTCCCCGCGGATGAACTCGCCACATGGCAGGCACGGATCCAGCACCTGCCGCGGCCGTGGATTGGCGTATTGGTGGGCGGCAGCCGCGAGCCCTATGTCCTCGACGAGAATGCCGCACGGGACCTGGCAGAGGCGGTATCCGCTCGCGCCAGGGCCGCGGGCGGATCGCTGCTGGTCTCCACCTCGCCACGAACCGGTGCGGCCGCGGCCGCCGTGCTCCAGCAGAGCGTAAGCGCACCGGCCCATGTCCATATCTGGACACGCGGCGGCGAAAATCCGCATAAGGCCTTCCTCGCCTTGGCCGACCGCTTCATCGTGACGGGCGAGAGTGTGTCGATGATGACCGAGGCTTGCCGGACCGGACGGCCCACCGAAGTTTACGCGCTGCCGCGCGCCGAGCGCGCGCTTTTCGGCGCACGTCGGAGCCGAAGCCCATCCGCGCCCGGTCAAGCGAATTGGCGAGAGAGGCTCCGGGCGCGGCTGCATGCGGCCGGCTTGATCTCGCCGCGGCGAAACGTGGAGCTGTTTGTGGATGAGCTGGTGGCCAGAAGGCATCTCACCCGGCTCGGGGAACCGGAGCTGCGGCAGATTGCGCCGCTGCCCAATCCCATGGACGAGGCGCTCATCCGGGTGAGGGCGCTGTTCGGCGCAGCCTCCTAATAGTCTCTAGGAGCGCGACAGGCGCTCGTGTAGCTTCGGGGCGAAGGAGCCCCGCCCATGACTGAAGCCGCCGGTCCCGAAAATCAGCCCACGCCGCCGAACCAGAGCGCCGCCACGCGCAGCCATGCCCAACCGGCGGGACAGGACTCCTACACGGCTTTGATCGTAGCCTTCGTGCTCTGCTTTGCGGTAGCGGCCATCGGCAGCGCGTTCATCATCTCCAACCTGTCACCCTGGTATGCCGGCCTCGTCAAGCCCGCCTTTGCCCTGCCGAGCTGGCTCATCTGGCCCATCCAGATCATGCTCTATTCCTTGATGGCCGTATCGTTGTGGCTGGTCTGGAAAGCGCCTGCCGCGCGCAGCCTGAAATTCCCCGCGCTCTTCATCTTCGGTGTGCAGCTCGTGCTGAACATCGCTTGGCCGGCCCTATTTTTCGGCGCGCAGAGCCCGGTTCTGGGGCTGCTGGTGCTCATCTTCCTGCTTGCGGCGGTTCTGGCGACCGTATTCAGTTTCTACCGAATTAACCGGTGGGCCTCTTTACTATTGTGGCCGCATTTGGTCTGGATCACATATGATCTTCTGCTGAATATCGCGATCTGGTGGCTGAATTGACAGGGTATGTCCCAAGAAAAAGGCGTGTCGAAGTCGCCCTCGACACGCCCTACGCATTGGCCGGAGCGGCCAGCCAGTTACGCAACTCACTTAGCTAAAATTATGGGAGCTCTCTTAAAACTTTCCTAAACGGTAGGGTACCCGCTGCACGGCTGCGCACCTCTAGTAGAAGAATTGTTCAGCAAGCACCCGGTCGGCCAGATTATGCCCGGGATCAAAGAGCATTGTGACGCTGACTTCAGTATCCTGTTCAACATCGACCTGCATCACGTCCCGGAACTCCGTGTGATCGGCCACCGCGCTGACCGGGCGCTTGTCCGGCTCGATCACCTCGATGCGTACCTTGGCCTGCTGGGGCAGGATGGCTCCGCGCCAGCGCCGCGGGCGGAAGGCGCTGATCGGCGTGAGCGCCAGCAGGGGCGAGTTGATGGGCAGGATCGGCCCATGCGCCGACAGGTTGTAGGCGGTGCTGCCCACCGGGGTTGCAACGAGGACGCCGTCGCAGATCAGCTCGCTCATGCGCACGATGCCGTCGATGGAGATGCGCAGCTTGGCTGTCTGGAAGGTCTCGCGCAGAAGATAGACGTCGTTGAACGCAAGGGCCCGGTGGCCATTGCCGTCCCGGGTCAGGGCCTGCATGCGCAGCGGCCTGATCTCGGTGCGCTCGGCCTTGGCGATCCGCTCGAGCAGGCCCTCTTCCGCATAGCTATTGGTGAGGAAGCCCAGAGAGCCGCGGTTCATACCGTAGATTGCCTTCTGCTGGCTGACGAACCGGTGCAAGGTCTGCAGCATCAGCCCGTCGCCACCAAGGGCGATGATGATCTCGGCCTCCTCGGGCGTGGTCGAGGGGTATCGGCGCATCAGCCGACGCCTCGCCCGCCGTGCGGAGTCGTTATCGGCGGCAATAAACGCGACCTTGATTGACATAGGATCTTGCCCTCCGAATCCGGACGGCGTTTATTGCCATAGGCCGGGCCGAAAGGCGACAACGTCCTCGCGAGCGAAAGACATGCCAAATCATCGCCTTGCTGCCGCAAGGACAGCAGCCGGGACATGAGAACGTTCGCGTCAGCTGGATGCGGGGCCAGGCGGCGTGCCCCCTCGCGGCGTGTCCGCTCGCGGCTTGCCGCCTCGCGGGTTGCGGCCTTGCTGATCGGCGTGAGCAATGCCGCGGTGCCGGCCCTTGCGCAGGAGGCGCAATTTGCCGTTCTCGAAGGGCTGTCTGGTCAGTGGAGAGGGCTTGGCGCCCTGCGAACCAGCGCGTCCGCTGCGCCGCAGCGGGTGGAATGCAGCCTCGACGTTCAGTGGTCGGCGGGATCCCGCCGGATGCAGCAGAGCCTGGCCTGCAGCGGACGCGGCACGCGCTTCGTGCTCGCCGGAGAACTGGTTCTCCTCGGCAGCCATCCCTTGCTGTCCGGTTTCTTCTCGGCATCCGACCAGGCCGGTGGCAGCTTCGCCCATTGCGAGTTCCGGGGCAGGGGGCTCTACATCACCATGGTCAGCCGCCCTCATGGCGATAACGATCGGCAATCGATCAAGTCGGGCGGCACCAGCCATTGGGTCCTGGTGCTCAACCGCGGCGACCGGCGCCTGGGCAGCGTGGTGCGCCGACAAGACGCGCGGGGCCGCAGCTATGAGGCCTTGAGTCTCACTCTGGTGAAGCAGAGTAGCGCGGCTCCAACCCGCCCGCTGGTGGCAGCACCGCTGCCGAATGCGCCGAAATCCCAGGGGTTTGCCGACCCGCCCGTTGCCCGATGAGTATGCGAAGCGCATGGCTGTCGTGCGGCTCGTTCACCTGCCGAATGCCGTTGCAGCACAGTCCGCACGAGCAGAAGGCACGCGGGTAGGCTCGATGATCCGTTCATCGCCAATTTAGTTTTAAATTGCAAGAAACATCAGTCCGGCACACGGCCGAGCAATGTTGATACATTGCTCATATTTAATTGTCGCGAGCATTGTGCTCGCTATGGTTGTATGCTAGTTATTCTGCGTGAATTTCATGAGATTGCGTATCATAAGGTTATTTGAAGGTGGACTATGGCTATAGGTGAGAGCTTTGTCGCCGCTCTTGAGGACGGTGCCCTTGAAGAAAATGCAATTCTAAATGCTGAAAGGTCAGTTTTGGGAGCGCCCGGGGCCTTCAGGGATTGGGGTCTGGCGGAGCACAGCTACAACCCGTTAGAGGCTGAGGGCGCCGTCGGAGCGGGCTTCAACGCGCCGCTGGAGCGGGGCGCACCAGGCGGGTTCAGGGCCTATGAATCGCCGAGCGGTGAGGCGAATCTCAGCTTCGAGCGCGAGCAACAAGGGCTGCGGTGGGTAAAAGAAGGCGATCAGTGGCACCAGTACACGAAAGATAGCGAGGGATATTGGGGAAGGTCCTCGAGTGATGGCGGAACACATACGAGCCCCACGGCGGACAGCCATGGCGCCACGCATTTCGAAACTCCTGTCGAAACCAACCGGGAAGTGGACGTAACCTGGACCGCAGGAAATCCCAAAATCGAAATGCAGGCCGTAACCGCAGATCCGGTCGTACATTTTGCAAAGTCTCATCCTGTTGAAGGCACGCCTGACGGTGAATTGAACACCACGCAGACGCTGACCCGAACCGAGGACATGCCGCATGTGCAGACGCTGACCCGGACCGAGGACATGCCGCATGTGCAGACGCTGACCCGGACCGAGGACATGCCGCATGAGCAGACGCTGACCCGGACCGAGGATATGCCGCATGAGCAGACGCTGAACCGGACCGAGGACATGCCAAATATTCCCCTGACCGCGTCCACCGGATCCAGCACGGACCATGCCTTGACCGCGTCAGCCGAGACCCAAACCGAGGCGTCGGGTGGATCATCCAAAGGCGCGCTGCTCGGTGTCCTGGCCGTTGGCACACCCCTCGCGGCCGCTGGAGCGGCGGCAGCGGGAGCCTATCTCGGCACCCATGGCAGCGGCTCCGACGACAAGGGTCCGGTGAACCCACCGTTAGAGCACCGTGGCGACCTGCTGCCGCACGACCCGGTACCGTTGCACCCGGACGACCAGGTGCATCACCAGACGCCGCACGATATGAGCTCGATGTCGTGACGTCAGAACCCAAGCAAGGACGTGCGCTTGACTCCCAGCTGAACTTCATCACATGGCGCGATATGTATATTCGTTAATATAAGCAGTTGCCGCGAGCATTACAGGTTGTGTTATGGCTGGTCCTTTTTTTGAGCCTGTTTTAGAAAGTATTCCCGAAGAGGAAGAGCTTATTCTCAATTCCTCGCGCGGATCTAACATCCTCAGCAGCCCCAGCGGGCCTTTTGCTCGTCTAGACAAGCTGGTCGACGACTTGGTGACGCTGCCTCAGAAGGCGGATTGGGGGGCGAGTCCGCTCGCCCCCGAAGCCCCGGTGGGCAAATTTGACGTCTTCGTGCAGGAGCGAGTGGAACCGCTTCCGACGGTGCGTGGCGCGCCGGACGGGTTCAAGGGCTATGACACGCCAAGCGGTGAGGCTAATCTCAGCTTCGAGCGCGAGCAACAAGGGCTGCGGTGGGTAAGAGAAGGCGATCAGTGGCACCAGTACACGAAAGAGGCCGATGGGATTTGGGTGAGGTCCGCCGCCATCGAAGCGCATACCAGCCCTACAGTGGACGCAGCCGATAACCCCATTCTGGACGACAGCTTTTTTGATAGACTGACAAATGAAATCCAGCAGGATAGACACATAGATCTAAAAGATCTGGCCAACTCGAAAATAAATCAGCTTGTTATGGAGCATAGTCTTGATGGCCGAGACGCCAATGCTTTGAGAGAATATGTTTACAACGTTGCCAAGGACGTACATGACCGCTTGTACGGTCAGGTAGAGCAGGTTTCTGCTCATGATATTACGCATGAACTCACTGCACGGGAGAGCGCGCATTCTGAGCCACATAGCCCTGTGCCTACGCTGAACCCGACCGAGGACATGCCGCATGTGCAGACGCTGAACCGGACAGAGGACGTGACAAGTTCTCCCCTGACCGCGTCCGCCGGAACCAGCACGGAACCTGCCCTGACCGTGTCCGCTGGAACCAATACGGAGCCTGCCCTGACCGTGTCCAAGGAAACCAGCACGGATGCCCCCCTGACCACCTCGGCTGGAACCAACACGGATCACACCCTGACCACGTCCACCGGGACCAGCACGGACCATGCCCGGGTCGCGTCAGCCGAGACCCAAACCGGGGCATCGGGCATGTCTCACATCCAGACGCTGAGCCGGACCGAGGACATGCCAAATGCTCCGCTGACAGCGTCCACGTCCACCGGATCCAACGCCGATCACACCTTTATCGCGTCCACCGGACCTAGCGCGGACCATGCCCGGGTCGCGTCAGCCGAGACCCACACCGAGGCATCGGGTGGATCATCGAAAGGTGCGCTGCTCGGCGTCCTGGCCGTCGGCACACCCGTCGTGGCTGCTGGGGCGGCGGCAGCGGGAGCCTATCTCGGTACCCATAGCAATGGTTCTGACGACAAAGCGGATCCGGCTCTGAAGCAGCCTGCTGACCTGCTGCCGCACGCCCCGGCACCGTTGCACACGGATGACCAGGCGCATCATCAGGTGCCGCACGACATTGGCCCGGTATCCTGAGGGATCGAGAAATGATGTCGCGGCATTCACAAGACCTGGCGCGCACTTCCCGACGGGGGCTGCGCGCGCGCTTGGGGCGCGTCACGCATGGCTTGATTGCGTGGCTTTTGGGCATCCCTACGAGCGCGGGTGGGGAGGACGGCCCCCAGACGTGGCGGGAAGCGGATCCTTCGGCTGACGCCGTCACCGCGAGCACGAGCGCTATGCTGGCCTTGCCGCGCGCCGCCTTTGAGCCGCAAGCGCCAGCTCTGCCGGCCGATGGACGCGAGGATAGCTCAGCGGCGGCACCACTGCTGGACGCAGCGGTCCATCGTCCAGTGCCGGTCATGCTGACCGAGCAGGACACGTCCACGTCCCAGGTCGGCATCGATCATTCCGCGCACGCCGATCACGCCTACGCGCCGGCAGATGAGGTGCGCGGCGCGGAAGATACCCATTCGGCGGCTGTACGAGACGAGATCGTCTCATAGAGCAGGGACGACTTGCGTTCGAGCAAGGCCCTGCTCAGCCGATGCTGCGGATGATGTGATTGTCCCAATGCCCGGCGGCCACGGGCAGCTCCCCGCCGGTAGATCCGCGCCATTGCCGTGCAATGCCGTGCAGGGACAGCGACCCGTCGCCGCTCGAGAGCAGGAAGCGATGCCGTCCCGCTGCAGCTATGCCGCAGCCGTCACTGATCTCAGCCGTATCCAGCAGGCGCCCGTCGGCCATGGACCAGAAGGTCATGATGCCGCCGCGCGGCGCAGAGATCCCCAGCACCGACCCGCTCTCGTCCAGCGCTGCCGAGCCGCAGTAATTGCTCATGCGGCGCAGCACCGGCTCGGATGCCTCGAGCAGCTGCGGCGCCTTGCCCCGCCAGATGAACACGAGCGGCGGCAAGTCGCTGCGCGGGCCTTCATACTGCATGGCCACCCCGATCTGCCCGGCGTCATTCACCGCCATATGGCGGATGGAAAGCTTGTGCAGTTCCCGCGGCAGCTTGACCTCGGATACGAGCTTGCCGGTGCGCGCATCCACCAGCACGAGCGAGGGGCTCATCTCCGGGATGTTCAGCTTGCGGCGGCCAAGATCGGGATGGGTGAGAATGCCGCCATTGGCGATGGCCAGTGTGTATCCGTCCGGCATCAGACGGATGTCGTGCGGGTCGATGCCGAAGGACGGGAACTCGCCGACCCGGCGGTAGCCGTCCCGTGCATCCCAGACGCCGATCACCCCGTCGCCGCTTTCATAGGCGTTTTCGGTCGTATAGAGCACGCGGCCCTTGCGGTCATAGATGCCGTGACCGAAGAAATGCCGGCCTTCGGGCGAAGAGAGGCTTGCCAGAACCCGCCCTGACCGGCGGTCGAACACCACTGCGAAGGTGCCGGGCCGCCGGGCGAAGATCACCGTGTCGGCGGCCACGGGCGAGAACGCGCCGCCATGGCCGCGCGCCGGCAGGCCGATGCGGGCACGCGTCTTGCCTTTGTCGTCGAACACCACCGCGAAGTGATCTTTGTCATCCCCGGTAAAGGCCGAGAGATAAAGCGGCGTCTGGGGCGCCTTGGCCAGAACCTCCGCCGCCCCGGCCAGCGGCAGGGCGGCAAGCCCGGCAAGAACGGCCCGCCGGTCGAGGGAAGACGCGCGGGCCATGCTCAATCTCCGTCCCGGGAATTGAAGCCAAGGGAAGCATCGAGGGCTGCGCCGAGTACCTCGACTGCATGATCGCGCACCCCGGCGAGGTGGAGCTTGAGGAAATCCGCCGCCTTCCATCCGGCCTCGCTCTCCAGGGGCTCGCCGAGCAGCTGGGGATGCCCGGCCACGAATTCCGCCGCATAGGTGAGGCCCTCTGCGGCCGCCTTGCGCAGGTCGGCCGCGGGGCCGCCGTTCGCTGTCTTGGCCTTTGGGTCGATGGCTGCCGCAAGCCCCGGCACCGCGCCCGCTTTCGGCCCCGAAAACAGGTCAGCCAGAGCGCGCAGATTGGTTTCGAGATTGCGCTCCGCCATGTGGCTGCGCCAGGTTTCGGCACTCTTCGGGCGCGCGCTCTCCGGCGACTTGCCCATGGGCGCGCCGAGTTTGAGGTCGCGCAGAACTTCGAGCTGCTCGACGAAGGCCCGGTAGAAGTCGGTCACGATGGCACGGGCTTGCGCATCGGTGAGACTTGCCGCGGGCGCCACATAGTCCCGCTGCCAAGCTTCCGCCGTGCCCTTGGCCATGGCGGCGAGATTGCGCGCGATGGCCAAGGCAAGATTGCAGGCTGGCGCGCTTTCCGGGGCGGTATCGGCGAGGCCCTCGGCGGCATCGCCATAGAGGACCCGCTCGAGCGCGGGGAAGCCTTGTATGGCGACGCTAGCCTGGGCGATGCGGTTGAGGTCGAAGCCGGCCAGCCCGCCGGGCCCTAGGAGTTTGCGCAGCTGCTTCTCGCCCTGGCCGTGCTTGTCCGGCCAGTATTCGATCCGGTAGTAGCGGTCGTCCTGCATCACAGGGCCGAAGCGAATGTGCTGGACGCGCTGCCAAGCCGTGAGGGCGGCGGTGAAGGCCTGGCGCACCGCCTCCAGCCGCCGCGGATTGGGCGCACCGCAGAGTTCGGCGGTGGCCGCCGCGAGCTTGGCGCTCTCAGCGGCAAAGCTGCGGTAGCCCGGCGCGGCGTGTTCCGCAACCAAGCCCTTGGCCAGCTCCACCATGCCGACGGGCTGCACCTCCATTTGCGGGGCGCGGGGTTCGGCCGTACCGTTCTCTGGCGTGGTGCTGTCGGCGGGCGCAGCCGGTGCCTGCGCTGTGTCGGGCGCCATCTGTGCCCGCAGCTGACCGGGCAACGCAACGGCCAGCGCTACCGCCGCAAGCCTTGCAAGTGCATTCAGGCGCTTGCTTCGATCCACCGCTGCCGCCACCGTCATATCCCTTCGCAGCTCAGAGGGCGTTCACGAAAGCCAGCAGGCTTGCACGCTCCTCCGGCGACAATGTGATCACCCTCTGTTTCGCCGTCTCGGCCTCACCGCCATGCCAGAGGATCGCCTCCAGCACGCTACGTGCCCGACCGTCATGCAGGAAAGTGCTATGGCCAGCAACGGTTTCGGTCAAGCCTATGCCCCAGAGAGGGGCCGTGCGCCACTGTCGTCCGTCCGCCGCCCTCTCGCGGAATCCGTCGGCGAGGCCGGGCCCCATGTCATGCAGCAGCAGGTCGGTGTAGGGCCAGATGGTCTGGCCGGCAAGCTCCGGCTGAATGTCAGGGCCGCTGCCGGTGACGAAGCTGGGCCTGTGGCAGGCAGCGCAGCCACTGCGGTAGAAAATCGCGCGCCCGGCAAGAAACTCAGGGCTTCCAGCGTTGCGCGCCTGCGGAACCGCCAGATTTCGGGAATAGAAGACCACCAGGTCGAACATGGAGTCCGCCACCTCGTTCGGGCCGCGCCGCGGCGTCGCCCCGTTCGGTGCGGTAAGACAGTCTTTCTGATGCGCGGTGCAGTCGCCCGCGTGGGCAGTCACGAGCCGCGTGGACAGCCCCATGTCGCCGGCAAAGGCGGCCGCCGCCTGATCGGCAATGGTGGCCTGGCCAGCCTTCCAGCCGAAGCGTCCCAGCATCACTCGGCCGTTGGCCGGGCTCCAGACCCGGTTGGGCTGGCCGACGATACCTTCTGCCTTGGCGGCCGGCATCTCCGGACCGGCCAGGATGTCCTCCTCGCGAATGGCTTCGAGCAGCCCGAGCCCGATCATCTGCGGGGCAACCCGCGGCGAGGTCATGAGGTCGGGGGAGGGCGGTCCATAGCGCGGCTCGCGGATCTCGTAGCGCGGCTTCCGCAAGGTTACGGTTTCGCCACCGGGTAGGGTGATGGGCGGCAGTTCCTGGTAAGTTATCGCCAGGCGTCCTTCGGGCTGATGTCCCTGGATGGCGAATTCCTGAAATTGCGCGCCATAGACCGGATCGGGGATGCTGCCGAGGCTCGCCCCCGCGAGCTTTGCGCGCTCCTCCTCGTTCCGCGGCGGCACGCCGAGCTTGAGCAGCATCGATACCGCACGGTCGTCCGCATTGCCGACGGCCGGGGGACGCCCGCGGCCATCCTTCAGATGGCAGTTCTGGCAGGCGCGGGCATTGTAGAGCGGCCCCAGCCCATCAGAAGCGGTGGTCGAAGAGGGCGCCGATACCCATTGCTTGCGGAAGACGCCGTTGCCGATCTTGAAATCGAACTCGCGCGCAAACGGCAGGTTGGCGGAGGAATGGGAAAAGGCGTTCCGGTCCGCCGGACTGAGCGATGTGGCAGCACCCCCTGGCAAGGCTTCCGATGGCCGGTACTCGGGAACGGCGCAGTCGGCCAGAAGCTCAGTCTTCGGCGAGGGGTCTGGGGACGGCAATCCGGCTGCGAAGGCGCAAACAGAGCATCCGCCGAGGACGCAGGCGAAAGCAAGCAGGCGTGATAAAGCGGAACGAAGCCCCTCACGGACCAGCATCGGTCCGTCTCCGCCCCGTGACCGAGTCGATCTCACTGCAGCACGGCCTCGGGATTGTCGAGACTCTCCGATCCTTCGAAACCGACGTCCTTGAGCCCGAGCGTCTCCACGGCGGCCTCGATCGAGCGGGTTTGGTTGAGCAGTGCGGTGATTGCGGCCTCGATGACAGCATTCCCCTGCGCATTGTCGGCCGCAAGCATCTGGTCATAGTGCTCGCCGCTCTTCGCCCGCTCCACGATGGCCTTCATCGCGGCAAGGGTGACGCTCAGCTTGGCTTTGAGATCCTCGTCCACTGCGGGGCTCTTCGCCGCGACGAGCTCGGAGAGGCTTGCGCCCTTCACCTCGCTGTCATCAATGCGCTTGTAGCGGCCGAGATAGACATTCTCGATCCCCAGCACGTCGTAATAGTGGCTGGCGGGCGTGTTGTCGGAGAAGCAGTCGTGCTCTTCCTCCGGGTCGTGCAGCAAGAGGCCCAGCTTCATGCGCTCGCCCGCGAGCTCGCCATAGGACAAGCTGCCCATGCCCACCAGCATAGCGCGCAAGCCGTCTTCCGGCGTGCCGTCCAGCACGGCTTTGCGCGCGTCCCCCTCCGGCTTCCAGGCGTCCGCCATGTCGCTTAAGTCTTTCACCAGCAAGTCGGTTGCCGCCTGGAGGTAGGCGGCGCGCCGGTCGCAATTGCCATTGGTGCAGTTCGCCATATCGAAATCGGTGGGCGGCCGGTCGCCCGCGCCGGGGCCGGTGCTGTTCCGGTCCTGGCCCCACAGCAGGAACTCGATCGCGTGATAACCGGTGGTCACATTGGTCTCGATATCGCCGGCTTCCTGCAGCTGCTCCAGCAGCTCCGGGGTGATGGTCGAGGCATCCACCGTCTCGCCACCCACGGTGATGGTCTTGTTCGCAATAATGTTGGCCGTATAGAGCGGGTTCTCGTCAGACTCGCTGCCATAGGTCGCCTGGTCGACATAGTCGATCAGCCCTTCGTCCAGCGGCCAGGCATTCACCTTGCCTTCCCACTCGTCCACGATCGGGTTGCCGAAGCGGAAGACCTCGGTCTGCTGGTAGGGCACACGCGCGGCAATCCATGCCTCGCGCGCCTTGTTCAGGTTTTCCTGGGTTGGCGTGGCGATGAACTGCTTCACCGTCTCGTTGAGGCTGCGGGCCGCATTGAGCGAGTCCTCGTAGGCTGCCTGTGCGATATCGGCGTAGTTGGTCAACACATCCTTGACCTCGACGGCGCCCGCCGATCCGGACATGAGCATGAGCGTGGCGAGCCCCGCGCCGGCCAATTTAACGAGATGCCTCATCGTGATTTCCCTCGGACTGGTTGCCGTTCCATCGCTTTCATATTGGGCCTGATCATGGCCGAATATTGAGGTGCTCCATCCCTCGAGGCCTCGTTTGCCGCGTTCGCGGAACCTCAACCCCGATCGGCCGGGGCAAAAGAAGGGAGCCTATCCGTACGCCCATAGGCGTCGTCGCGCCGACGCGCCGAGAAACGCGCCACCCCCGACCATGTGGCAGAGCTGGCCATAATTGTCCAACGGATTCAGGGTCTTGGAATTAGATTAGTTCTAATGTTGCTGCGACCTTGTGCCCGGGGCGTAGAATTCCCAACTTTTTATTGCAACATTAGCGGGGTCGCGATACAGGACTTGGCATCGGTTTCGTGATGCGTCGTCCGGCGCGCGGCCGGAGCGCACTCTTGGGGCTTCTGCATGTACGTCTGCTCGTGCAATGTCATCACCTCGCTTGAGATCAAGCGGGCTATCGCCGAGCTGCGCACGGCAGACCCGATGCGAGTCCTCACTCCTGGCCTCATCTATCGCGCCATCGGCTATCGGCCCAAATGCGGGTCGTGCCTGCCCCATGTCAGCAAGCTGATCGCTGCTGCCGACGAGCTCGGCGTCGAGCTCGTGCTGGAGGAAGATTATCCCTTGGCACGGACCGCCTGATGGGGCCGTCGGTCAGGGCCCCGGCCTAGGCGTGTCGCGGCCGTGCCGAAGGGCGCGCGCCGCCCAGGCTTGGCGATGGTTCTCGATCACCCACGGGCGCCTGCCGGCGGCGCGGCGGGCGGTCGCGACGGTGAGGCGGCCGTCGGCTTCCCTGTCGATGCGATGAGCGCCTTCCGCGAGCAGAACGCGCCGGTCGATGAAGACTTCCGCAGAGGGGCAATCCCGATTGTCGGCACGGAAGGGGACGATCACCACCCGAGCGTGTCGGCAGACCAGCCGCAAGGCATCAGGCTCGTTCACATAGGCCAGCGCGATCTCTCCGCGCAATAGGCCGGTGCAGTTGCGCTTCTCGCAGGCCAGGCCTTCACGCCGCGCGGCGTCACCGTGGCTTGCTTCGTCTCCATCCCGCGCCAGCCAGACCTTGGCGGCGAACCGGCCGCGCCGCCCATCGCTCAGGGCCAGCAGGCCCGCCTCGTTGCGCAAGGCGATGATCCGGCCCTCTCGCTCGACAAGGAGATCCGGCCTTGCCCCATGCGGGGCCAGGGCGAGGCCGGCAAGGATCGGCGCAAGTCCGGCAAATCGCAGGAGCGTTCGGGAGAGGCAGAGCCAGAGAATGCCAGCCAGGATCAGAAGAATGGCGCCGATCGGCTGCACGGGTATCATGCTGGCTGCTCCGGGAAGGGCCGCCACGGCGTTGGCGATGCGGATGAGCCCGTCGATCCCTATGCCGGCGACCACGAGGGGCGGGAACTCGAGGCCAACCGGCATCAGCAGCAAGGACACCAGCAGAAAGGGCATGACCAAAAGGCCCAGCACCGGTGCGCCCAGCAGGTTGGCGAGCAGGCTGTAGCCCGATACCCGCTGGAAATGGAACGCGGCGACCGGCGCCGTCGCCAGCCCGGCAGTGACCGTGGTGATCAGATCGATCATCACCATGGCGCCAAACAGGCGCAGACCGCGCCGGGTCCAGCCGGAGGGGGCGGCCATCGGCATCTGCAGCCGCTTTGCGCGATAGTGATTGACCGCCTCGAACATGGCGACAAGCGCGATCACCGCCAGGAACGACAGCTGAAAGCTGGCGGAGAGCACCGTCTCCGGCGAGATCAGCAGCACCACAATCGCCGCCAGCGCCACGTTGCGCATGGAAATGGCCGGGCGATCGAGCAGGACGGCCATCAGCATGATGACGATCATGATATAGGCCCGCTGGGCGGCGACCGCTTGGCCGGAGATCAGGAAATAGCCGGTCGCAGCGCCCAAGGCGGCCATTGCCGCGATTTTCTTGACGGGCCAGGCGACCGCCAGCGGGAGCAGGGCGAGCAGGGCCCGTACCAGCCCATAGGCGCAACCCGCGATCATGCTCATGTGCATGCCCGAGATGGAGATCATGTGGGCGAGGCCGGAGATCTGAAACGCCTCGGTCACCTGAGCGGGAATGCCGCTGCGGTCGCCATTGACCAGGGCCACCGCCAGGCCGCCGGTCGCGCCAGGCAGCACGGCGCGGATCCGGGTGCCGATCGTATCGCGCAGCCGCTCCACCGAGACGTACAGGCGCCGTACGAGACCTGGCTCGTAAGGCAGAACCTTGACCTCGCCCATGGCGAAGCCGGTCGCGCCGATACCCTGAAACCATAGGGACCGACCGAAATCATAACCGCCGGGCACCGCCGGGCCCGCCAGGGGGAACAGCCGCGCCTTCACCCTGATCCGTGCGCCTGCCTTGAGCGCGGCACCGGCCTTGCCGACCGCGAGGCGCACCCGCTGCAACGGCCGCCCGCCGGTCACGTCATCGTGGTCCAGGGTCTCGACCGTTTCCATGTCGAGCACCACCATGCGCCTGCGGCCCGGCTCGCCCTCCACATGCCTGACGGTGCCGGTCAGGGTTACCATGTGGCTTGCCCAGATCAGGCTCGGCGTGTCCACCAGCGCCGTTCGGAGGCTGCCGAGGGCAAATCCTGCACAGACCAGCGCCACGAGAAAGGTTACCGCGACGGCGCGCCGGCAGGAGATCGAGAGCGCCAGCAGGCCCATGGCGGCAACGGCCACCGCCAGCGTCTGGCGCCAATCGGGCTCGAACGGCAAGGCGAAATAGAGCGCGATTCCGGCAGCGAGAAACACCGGGCACCACAGCACCGCGGCGGCCGTCTCTTCCATGAGGGCATGGTTGAGCCAGCGCCAAACGGCGCCGGCCGCTTGCCGGCGCGCCTCCTGATCCCGCAGCCAGACCAGCTGCCCGGAAAGGGCAGCGCGCGAGCTGCGAAGCCCGCCGATGAAGTCCATCGCCATGGCGCCCCCGAGGCCTTGCGATCAGACAACCACCCGATCGGCACCGCGCGCCGTATCGGACTTTTGCAAGGCCTGGCGTCGCGTGCTATTGGGCGCGTTGCACCATGCTAGCGCCGCGCATTCCAGATGCACCAGCCGGATTCCATGTGATGTCCACAAGTGTCGTGACCCGATTTGCTCCTTCGCCCACCGGTTATCTCCATATCGGTGGCGCACGCACGGCTCTGTTCAACTGGCTCTATGCCCGCCACACCGGCGGCAAGATGCTGCTCAGGATCGAGGACACCGATCGGGAACGGTCCACCGCCCAGGCGATCGACGCCATATTCGAGGGACTGCGCTGGCTCGGCCTCAGCTGGGACGACGAGGTCGTGATGCAGTCGACCCGCATCGCCCGCCATCAGGAGATCGCCCATGCGCTGCTGGCGGCCGGCCGCGCCTATTACTGCTATGCCACGCCCGAAGAGCTCGCCGAGATGCGCGAGAAGGCTCGTGCCCAGGGCCGGCCGCCGCGTTATGACGGCCGTTGGCGCGATCGGGACCCGTCGGAGGCGCCGGCGGGCATCAAGCCGGTTGTGCGTCTGAAGGCGCCGCAGACCGGGGAGACCGTGGTCGAGGACCAGGTCCAGGGCCGGGTGGTGTTCCCCAACAGCGATCTCGATGATCTGGTGCTGCTACGCTCCGACGGCACGCCGACCTACATGCTGTCGGTGGTGGTCGACGACCATGACATGGGCGTCACCCACATCATCCGCGGCGATGACCACCTCACCAATGCGGCCCGCCAGACCCACATCTACCTTGGCATGGGCTGGGACGTGCCGGGCTTCGCGCATGTGCCGCTGATCCATGGACCCGACGGGGCCAAGCTGTCGAAGCGGCATGGGGCGCTGGGCGTCGAGGCCTATCGCGCCATGGGCTACTTGCCGGAGGCCATGCGAAATTATCTCGTGCGCTTGGGCTGGGCCCACGGCGATGACGAGATCATGTCGCTCGATCAGATGATCGCCTGGTTCGATCTGCCCGGTATCGGCCGCTCGCCCGCCCGTTTCGATTTCACCAAGCTGGAGAATCTCAACGGTCATTACATCAGGCACAAGGACGATGCCGCCCTGCTCGATGCGCTGATCGCGGTTCTGCCGGTGATCGAGGGCGGGCCGGCCATGCTGGCCAAGCTCGACGATGGCATGCGCGAAAGGCTCCTGGCAGCCATGCCGGGCCTCAAGGAGCGTGCCAAGACCCTGGTCGAGCTGGCCGGCAATGCCAGCTTCCTGTTCGCCGAACGCCCCCTCGCACTGGACGAGAAGGCCCAGGCGCTGCTGGATACGGAGGCCCGCCGGCTGCTCGGCCGGCTGATCCCCCGCCTGGAGCAGGTGGGCGCGTGGCAGCCGGGTCCGCTGGAGCAGATCGTGCGCCAGCTTGCCGACGAGGAAGGACTGAAACTCGGGAAGATCGCACAGCCTCTGCGGGCGGCGCTGACCGGCACCACCGTTTCGCCGGGCATCTTCGACGTTCTCTCCGTGCTCGGACGGGACGAGGCCCTGGCCAGGCTTGGAGACCAGGCCGTTCCTGCCTAAAATCTAGGCAGTTCCTCAACCTGCCGGTGCTTGCGATAGGCAGAGGATTCGGCTAGGCCAGGGCTGGATCTCGGAACAGCTGGGGGCGGTCGTAAGCGCGTGACGAATGCCACCGCTCTCGATCCGTCTGCTTTGACATCACAAAAAGGGCGAAGCCATGGACGAGCACGTCACAACCAAACCGGCGACCTTGACCATTGACGGTGCGACCCACGAGTTGCCGGTCATCCAGGGCACGGTGGGCCCGAGCGTGATCAATATCTCGAAGCTCTATTCGGACACGGGACACTTCACCTATGATCCGGGCTTCACCTCGACTGCGAGCTGTGAATCCAAGATCACCTATATCGACGGCGATGAAGGCGTGCTGCTCTATCGCGGCTATCCGATCGAAGAGCTGGCCGAGCACGGCGATTTCATCGAAACCTGCTATCTGCTGCTCTATGGCGAGCTGCCCAACGCCACCCAGCGCAAGGAATTCGAGACGGCAATCACTTATCACACGATGCTGCATGAGCAGATGAACCGGTTTTTCTCCGGTTTCCGTCGCGATGCGCATCCCATGGCGGTGATGGTCGGCGTGGTTGGCGCGCTCTCCGCCTTCTATCACGACTCGACCGACATCCATGATCCCTGGCAGCGCGAGATCGCCAGCCGCCGGATGATCGCCAAGATGCCGACCATTGCGGCCATGGCCTACAAATACTCGGTCGGCCAGCCCTTCATGTATCCGCGCAACGACCTCGATTACGCCTCGAACTTCCACTACATGTGCTTCGGCGTGCCCTGCGAGCCCTATAAGCAGAACAAGATCCTGGCACGGGCGATCGATCGCATCTTCATTCTGCACGCTGATCACGAGCAGAATGCATCGACCTCGACCGTGCGGCTCGCCGGCTCGTCGGGTGCCAATCCCTTCGCCTGCATCGCCGCCGGCATCGCCTGCCTGTGGGGGCCCGCGCATGGCGGCGCCAACGAGGCCGCGCTGAATATGCTCACGGAAATCGGGCACCCCGAGAACATTCCCAAGTTCATCGAGCGGGCGAAGGACAAGAACGATCCGTTCCGGCTGATGGGCTTCGGCCACCGGGTCTATAAGAATTACGACCCGCGCGCCAAGCTGATGCAGCGTACGACGCACGAGGTGCTGGAGGTTCTCGGCATCAAGGACGACCCGCTGTTCGAGGTGGCCAAGGAACTCGAGCAGATCGCGCTTCACGACGAATATTTCATCGAAAAGAAGCTCTATCCCAACATCGATTTCTATTCCGGCATCACGCTCAAGGCGCTGGGCTTCCCGACCTCCATGTTCACCGTGCTGTTCGCGGTGGCGCGCACCGTGGGCTGGATTGCCCAGTGGAAGGAGATGGTCGAGGATCCGAGCCAGAAGATCGGCCGGCCCCGCCAGCTTTACACGGGCGCGCCGAAGCGCGACTATGTACCCGCGAGCCAGCGGTCCTGAACCGCAAGGAGGGGCGTGGGCGTTGCCGGTTGAAGGCTTGAGGCGTTGACATGTCCGCACATCCCGGCACAGGCGGAACGGCGCTCATCGTCGTCGATATCCAGAACGACTTCTGCCCCGGTGGCGCTTTGGCGGTGCCGGGGGGTGATGAAGTGATCGCACCTGTCAACCGCCTGATCGCCGGCTTTGAGACGGTGGTGCTCACCCAGGACTGGCATCCCGCCGGCCATTCGAGCTTCGCGTCCCAGCATCCGGGCCGCGCGCCTTTTTCCTCGGTCGAGATGTTCTATGGGCCGCAGACCCTGTGGCCGGACCATTGCGTGCAGGGAACGCCGGGCGCCACGTTCCATCGCGATCTCATGCGTGACCAGGCGCGGCTGATCATCCGCAAGGGCATCCACCGGCATATCGACAGCTACTCGACCTTTTTCGAGAATGACCGCCGCACGCCGACCGGCCTTGCCGGCTTCCTGCGCGAGCACGGCGTCAAGCATGTGGTGCTGGCCGGCCTCGCACTGGACTACTGCGTGGCCTATTCGGCTCTGGATGCCGTCACTCACGGTTTCGAGGTGACCGTGGTGCCGGAAGCCTGCCGGGCGATCGACCTCGACGGCTCGCTGAAGGCTGCCGAGGTGAGCATGCGCGAGGCCGGCGTGCGCTTCGCCAGCCCCGATGACGTGCTTTCGACCATCCGTTAGCGCATCCTCGCCTGTGACCTGGCGGCCGAGACCGTCAGGTTTCAGTTCCTCACCAGCGCCTTGTGGGCGTCTGCGAACTCCCCCATGCTGTTGAAGCGGAAGGCATAACGGGGCATGGTGCCGGGATCACGGGTTGCGCCATAGCCCTGCTGCGTATGCCGCCTGTCGATCCAGCACGAGGTGAGGCCCAGCTCGTTGGCCGGGCGATGATCGTGATAGAGGCTTTGTGCCGTGTGCAGAATGTCGCCCCGGGTGATGCCGTAGGCGGTGAGCTTCTCCAGCATATATTCGAAATTGCGCAGGTTCGGCTTGTAGGACCCGATATCCTCCGCCGTGAAGATGGCATCGAACGCCACCTTCAGCCGCTTGTTGCTCTCGGCGAAGGAGGCATTGTCCACGTTGGACAGGATCACGAGCTTGTAGTGGTCCTTCAGGTAGAGCAAGGCCTCGGCAGAATCGGGGAAGGCCGGCCAGTCCTTGATCGACTGGCCGAAGGCCACGCATTCGTCCCAACTGACGGGCAGCGCCCATTCCTCCGAAAGCCGCTTGTAGACAACGGCCAGCAGCTCGGAATAGCGCTTGGTCGGGGTATAATGCTGCTGGGCGCCTTCGTGCCGGGCATAGGCCTCGAGGATCTCGTCACGGGTCAGAGGCCGCGAAAGCCGGGATGTGAGCGGGTTCAGAGCCTCGACCAGACCCGTTTCCCAATCGATCAACGTACCGTAGCAGTCGAAGGTGAGCACCTTGAAATCCGTGATCTGCATGATCTCCTCCGCATGGCTGCTCAGCCAATGTCTTAGCGGCGCAGGCGTTCCGAGGGAAGAGAAGGCGCGGATTCTGCATAAGCGCTGACCGATTTGGTCAACGGTCACAGCGTCACGCGGGCAAAGGCCCCGCCACTCGCGACCTGGCGGGCCAGGCGATCGAGCGCGGGCCGATGGTGGGCCATGTAGTGCCGGAGCCAGTAGGCATAAGCGCGGGGCGCGGCCGCAATTTCACGGGCCAGCTCATCGAGCGGGCGGAGCGCAACACGATCGGCTTCCGCAGGGTCCGGTGTGATCTTGCCGTTGGGCGCGCGGCCGCCGAAGATGTAGACGAACTCGTTCTCGATCATGCCCCTGTCGAGCTTCGCCTGATAGCGGGCGTGAAAGGCGAACGAGAGATCTGCAGCGATGTTCAGCTCTTCCACGAGCCGCCGCGCGGCCGCACGGTGCGTGGTCTCGCCCGGCCGCGGATGACCGCAGCAGGTGTTGGCCCAAAGCCCGGCCGAATGATATTTTCCCGCAGCACGCCGCTGCAGAAGCATTCGTCCCTCTCCGTCGAAGAGAAAGATCGAAAAGGCGCGATGCAGCAAGCCTTGGCGGTGGACCGGGTATTTCTCTGCGGTGCCGACGCGCCGATTTCGTTCGTCGATGAGGATCAGGGCCTCGCGGGCATCCGCCGGCATCAGCATGAGTGACTTCCCCTCCTGTGGCCATGCGGGTGGCGTCCCCGACACGACCTCGTTCATGCCCCCTGCGCCCTTCATAGCCTCTGCCCCGAGCGCTTGTCATGCGCTGGTGCAATAAACCGCGCGATATGGTGAAGCTGTCGCCGGCGATCGTCGGCGACAGCTGGAGTTCGCATGATAAGAGCTCAGAGATTCCGGTGCAGGAGATGGTACACCGTCAGGACCGCGACTGAGCCTAGTGTCGCCACCAGCAGGCTGTAGAGGTTCAGGCCCGTGATACCGGCGGCACCGAAGAAGCTGAACAGCAGCCCACCAATCACCGAGCCGATGATCCCGAGAGCGATATCGGTGAGCAGGCCGTGACCGGACCTATTCACGATCTTGCTGGCGATGAACCCGGCGATGAGTCCCAGAAGGATCCAACTAACAACCGACATGAAATCACCTCTTAGGTTTTGTGTCAGGACAATATAAACGTATTTCCGTATAGAATCCCTAAATCACTCATGGGAGTGATATTACCACTGATGCAAGAAATCCGGTGGAAATATAGATAAGAGGACGTTAAGATGGGACTTATTGACGACGCTCTGCCTGGTGGAAATCTCACCAAGCCGGTGCTGGTGGCGGTCGGTTCTTTGCTGCTCGGCAAAATGTTGATTGGCAGCAATCCGTTCAGCGGCCTGGACCCCAACGCTCCGGCGACGTCCAGCGCAGCAACGCCAGGCGCAACACCTGCCGCGAGCGGCGGGCAGGACAGCGGGTTGCTTGGCGGTCTGTCGGGTCTACTGAACAAGCTGGTCGATTCCGGCCACGGGGACACGGTGAATTCCTGGATAAGCAACGGCCCGAACAAGCCGATCGACCCGAACCACTTGGGCAAGGCGCTCGGCCCGCAAACCGTGAACAATCTGGCAAACCAGACGGGCATGCAGCCTCAGGATCTGCTCACCCAGCTCGCGCAGGCTCTGCCGGGGATCATCGACAAGCTCACGGCCAATGGACAGCTGCCGACCCAGCAACAGATCGCTCAGATCTTCCAGCAACAGCAGCAGCAGCAATAACAGGCTATCGATTGCCTGATCGGACCGCCGCCCGGGCCCTGAACGACCCGGGCGGCGAATTTCGCGTTGCCGCGCCGGCCCCGAGCGAAATTCCAGCCGCTATGCCAGTCCCCAACAAGCTCTAGGCAAGGTTGGGAAAAGGTTCTAATCATTGAGCTCGCCATGACGCGGCGAGCTTTTCATTTTCGACTATTTTAACCGAAAGGCCCGCGGCAGATCGACCCCAACTGCAGGGAATGCTGGAGCGGCAACCGGGTTTGGATTAATTCAAAACTAGCGACGGGCATGAAAGCCGCGTCGTCGGATGTGCAGGGAAGAAGTCGGATGCCAGCTTATCGTTCCAGAACAACCACCCATGGGCGCAACATGGCCGGCGCGCGGGGGCTCTGGCGCGCTACGGGCATGAAGGACGAGGATTTCGGCAAGCCGATCATCGCGGTGGTCAATTCGTTCACGCAATTCGTCCCGGGTCACGTGCACCTCAAGGACCTGGGGCAGCTGGTTGCCCGCGAGATCGAGAAGGCCGGCGGCGTTGCCAAAGAATTCAACACCATCGCCGTCGACGACGGCATCGCCATGGGCCACGACGGAATGCTCTATTCGCTGCCCTCGCGCGAGATCATCGCCGACAGCGTCGAGTACATGGTCAATGCCCATTGTGCCGACGCCATGGTGTGCATCTCCAATTGCGACAAGATCACGCCGGGCATGCTGATGGCGGCCCTGCGCCTCAATATTCCCGTCGTGTTCGTCTCGGGCGGGCCGATGGAGGCCGGCAAGGTGGTGCTGCAGGGCAAGGAAAAGGCGCTCGATCTGGTCGATGCGATGGTTGCCGCCGCCGATGACCGGGTGGGGGATGAAGAGGTGCAGGTCATCGAGCGCTCGGCCTGCCCGACCTGCGGGTCATGTTCGGGCATGTTCACGGCCAACTCCATGAACTGTCTGACCGAGGCGCTGGGCCTTGCCCTGCCGGGCAATGGATCGGTGCTGGCCACCCATGCCGACCGGAAGCGCCTGTTCGTGGAGGCGGGACATCTCATCGTCGATCTGGCCCGCCGCTATTACGAACAGGACGACCAGAGCGTTCTGCCGCGTGCGATCGCGTCCTTCGCGGCGTTCGAGAATGCCATGACCCTGGACATCGCCATGGGCGGCTCGACCAACACGGTGCTTCATCTCTTGGCCGCCGCCCACGAGGCGGAGGTCGACTTCACCATGAGCGACATCGACCGGCTGTCGCGGCGGGTGCCGGTGCTGTGCAAGGTGGCGCCGGCCAAGAGCGACGTGCATATGGAAGACGTGCACCGCGCCGGGGGCATCATGGGCATTCTCGGCGAGCTTGACAGGGCGGGGCTGCTGGATACCTCGGTCGGCACGGTTCATTCGGACGACCTTGGCGCGGCGCTGGAGCGCTGGGATATCAAGCGCACCAAGAGTGCCTCGGTGCATGACTTCTACCGGGCTGCACCGGGCGGGGTGCCGACACAGGTCGCCTTCTCGCAGTCGCGGCGCTATGACAGCCTGGATGAGGATCGCGAGAGGGGCGTCATCCGGGCGGCGGAGCACGCTTTCTCCCGGGATGGCGGCCTTGCGGTGCTCTATGGCAATCTCGCCGAGGACGGGTGCATCGTGAAGACCGCCGGCGTGGACGAGAGCATCCTGCGCTTCAAGGGCCCCGCGCGGATCTTCGAGAGCCAGGATGCGGCGGTGAGCGCCATTCTAACCAACAAGATCAAGGCAGGCGACGTGGTGGTGATCCGGTATGAGGGGCCGCGCGGCGGTCCGGGCATGCAGGAGATGCTCTACCCCACGAGCTATCTCAAGTCGAAGGGCTTGGGCGCGGCCTGCGCCCTGGTGACCGACGGCCGGTTCTCGGGCGGCACGTCCGGGCTGTCGATCGGCCATGTTTCTCCGGAAGCGGCTGACGGCGGCACCATCGGCCTGGTGGAGGAGGGCGATCTCATCGAGATCGACATCCCCGGCCGCCGCATCCATCTCGCCGTCGACGATGACGAGTTGGCCGCGCGCCGTGCCGCCATGACAGCACGGGGCGAGGCTGCCTGGAAGCCGGCGGCCAAGCGCAGCCGGAAGATCACCACGGCGCTGCGCGCCTATGCCGCCTTCGCGACCAGTGCGGCCAAGGGCGCGGTCCGCCACGTGCCGTTCTAGTCGGTTTAGTCGGGATCGCCTCGAATGGGTGTTCCCATGTATGTCTGTAGGAATAGCGGTTGGCAGGGGGAATAGCGTGCGCGTGCTGGTGGTAGAGGACGAGGCTATGGTCGCGATGCTGATCGAAGACATGCTCCTCGAGGCCGGCTGTGACAATATCGAGGTCTGCAATCGCCTCGGGCAAGCGATCCGTCTTCTCGAGGGCGCCGACTTTGATCTGGTCATTCTCGACCTCAATCTAGAGGGCGAACTCACCTATCCGGTCGCCGATATCCTCATGGAGCGCGGGACCCCGTTCGTCTTTGCGACGGGCTATGGTACCTCGATGCTCGAGGGCCGCTATGCAGCGATTCCCACCTTGCAGAAGCCGTTCAGACCGGAGGACGTGGAGCGCATCCTGAACGATCTGTGCGGCGGTATTGGGGCCCGCAGCACGACATCCTGAGATTGCTGCACCGACGCGCTCGCATCCTGCGCCTTTTCCCCTCCGCGGCAAACCTGCATCAAGAGGTCGCTCCATGTCACGTCCGGTCATCATCTGTTGCGCCGTCACCGGCAGCGGCGATACGGTCTCGAAAAATCCGGCAGTTCCGGTTACGCCCGCGCAGATCGCCCGCTCAGCACTGGACGCCGCGGCGGCGGGGGCGGCGATCGTCCACATCCATGTGCGGGACCCTGAGACCACCAAGGCGAGCCTCGATCTCGATCTTTATCGCGAGACGGTCGGCCTGATCCGGGCCGAGAACAAGGATGTGGTCATCAACCTCACCACGGGCACCGGCGCCCGCTTCGTTCCGGGGGCGGATGATCCGCGGCAGCCGGGGCCAGGCACCAGCCTTGCCTCGCCCGAGCTGCGCACCCGCCACATCAAGGTCCTGAAGCCCGACATCTGCAGCCTCGACATGGGCACCATGAACATGGGCGACACCGTGTTCATGAACACGCCCGGGCATCTCGCCGAGATGGCGAAAGTCATCGCCGAGGCGCAGGTCGTGCCGGAGCTGGAAGTGTTCGAGGCAGGACATGTGCGCCTCGCCACTGCCATGATCGAGCGTGGCCAGCTGGTTCCGCCGCACCTCTTCCAGATCTGCCTCGGGGTGCCATGGGGGCAACCGGCGACCACCGAGGCCATGGCCTATATGAAGCATATGCTGCCCGCCGGGGCGCAGTGGTTTGCCTTCGGCATCGGGCTGCATCAGTTCCCGATGGTGGCCCAGTCGGTGGTGCTGGGCGGCCATGTGCGCGTGGGGCTCGAGGACAATCTCTATCTTGGCCGCGGACAGCTTGCGCCGAGCAACGCGGCGCTGGTGGAGCGGGCGGTGAGGATCGTGGAGGCGATTGGGCATCCGATCGCCACGCCCGCCCAGGCCCGGGAGATCATCGGGCTTTAGAGGACAACCGGTCGGGTGAGGAGGGCCGACGCGCGCCCACGCCGGCCCTCCTCACATCAGCCGAGATGGACCCAGACCGATTTCGTCTGGGTGTGGTGCAGCATGGTCTCGAAGCATTTGTCGCGGCCGTTGCCCGACTGCTTGAACCCGCCCCATGGCTGGGTCATGTCGCCGTGGTCGAAGCAGTTAACCCACACCACGCCCGCATCGATGTCGCGCGCGGCCTTGTGGGCGGTGGACAGATCCTTGGTCCAGATGCTGGCGGCCAGCCCATAGATGCTGTCGTTGGCAATCTCGATCGCCTCGTCGATGCTGCGGATCGGCATGACCGCTGCGACCGGCCCGAAGATCTCCTCCCGGGCGATGGTCATCTGGTTCTTCACGCCAGTGAACAGGGTAGGGGCCACATAGGCGCCCTTTTCCAGGCTCTGGGGCACGCCACCGCCGAATTCGAGCTTGGCGCCTTCCTGCTTGCCCTTCTCGATATAGCCCAGCACGCGCTGCTGCTGCTCGCGGGTGACCAGCGGACCCATGGTGGTGGAGGGGTCGAGCGGGTCGCCGGGCTGGAACGCCGTCTTGCTCTTCTCGACGAAGCGCTGGACGAACTCGTCATAGAGCTTGTGGTCGACCAGCAGACGCGAGCCCGCGTTGCACACCTCGCCCTGATTTCCATAGATGCCGTTGACGGCATAAGTCACCGCACGGTCGAGATCCGGCGTATCCGCCATGATGATCTGCGGGGTCTTGCCGCCGCATTCGGTTGTGACGCGCTTCATGTTCGATTGGCCGGCATAGACCAGCATAAGCTTGCCGACCTCGACCGAGCCGGTGAACGCGATCTTGTCCACATCCATGTGCAGGGCGAGGGCCTTGCCGGCCTCGTGCCCCAGCCCCTGGACCACGTTGAACACGCCGGCCGGCCCGCCCGCTTCCATGAACAGCTTGGCCATCAGCGAAGCGCTGTGAGGTGATTGCTCCGCGGGCTTCAGCACCACGGTGTTGCCGGCGGCAAGCGCCGGCGCCACCTTCCAGGCGGCCATCAGCAGCGGGTAGTTCCACGGTGTGACGCAGCCGACGACGCCAAGCGGCTGGCGCAGAATGTATTGAAACTCGCTGGCGGCCGTGTTGGTCACCTGCCCATCGATCTTGTCGATGGTCTCTGCGAAGTACTGGAAGGTGAGGGCTGCGCTGGGCACGTCGACATTGAGCATGTCCATGATCGGCTTGCCCATGTCGAGGGTGTCGAGCAGGGCGAATTCCATGGCGTGCTCATTGATGAGCTGGGCATAACGGTAAAGCACGCCCATGCGGTCGCGCGGGGCCATGCGCGACCATACTCCGCTCTTGAAGGCCTTGCGGGCGCTGGCAACCGCCGCATCCACGTCCGCGCCGTCGCTGCGGGTCACGGCTGCCACCACCTCGCCGGTTGCGGGATTGACCTTCTCGAAGGTCTTGCCGCTCTTGGCCGCGACGAACTCGCCGTTGATGAAATTACGCCCCTCGAAGTTGATCTTGCCCGCGTGCGCGGCCCAGGCCGCGCGGTCGAGCTTCTTCACATCTTCCATCAGCATCGCTCGTGTTCCTCCGCCTCCTATCCCGGCCATTGCCGTGGAGTCCTGCGGTATCTTGGCGAAGGGTTTCGGGCCTGTCCAGATCGCGCTCGGTGGTTTTGAACAAACGTTCAACGGCGATCGACGGTGGCGGGTGCACCTGTAAGGGGTTTTCAGGTAGGATCGCCGCGCTTGGCAGGGGAACCACACGAGGCGGCAGCAGTTCAAACCGATGATGGCAGTATCCGCAGCAGACCACAGTGTTTTCGACGAATCCGGATCGATCGGGCTCCGGCGCGAGCCGGATTGGGCCTTGTTCCTCGATCTGGACGGCACCCTGTTCGAGCTGGCCCCCCGGCCGGAAGACGTGAAGGGCGACCCGGCGCTATGCGGGATGCTGACCGATCTCGCCGCATCGTTCGATGGCGCGCTGGCTGTCGTCAGCGGGCGCACGCTCGAGAGCATCGATACCTTGCTCGCGCCGTGTCGACTGCCTGCTGCTGGACTGCACGGGCTCGAGCGGCGCAATGTGCAGGGCGATCTCGAGGAGCTGCCGGTCGACTATGACGCGTTGGCTGCCGTGAAGGACGAGTTGCGCCGTTTCGCCGAGCGCCATCCCGGGGTGCTGCTGGAAGACAAGGGCAAGGCCATCGGCATGCATTACCGCCTGGTGCCGCATCTCGGCCTCGAAGTGCTGGATGCCGTGACCAGGGTGGTCGCACCGTTCACGTCATCGCTCGGGCTGCAGCCGGGCAAGATGGTGGTGGAGATCAAGCCGCGCGGTGCAAGCAAGGGCACCGCGATTTCCTGCTTCTTGGCCGAGCCGCCGTTCAAGGGCCGGCGGCCGCTGGTTGCGGGCGATGACATCACCGACGAAGATGCTTTCGCTCTGGCGCGCAGCTTTGGCGGTATTGCGCTGCGGGTCGGCGACCCGCAGCGGACACTGGCGGATGAACGCGTGCCCAGCGTCGCGGCATTCCGGGCGTGGCTTGCAAGCCTTATCGTTCCGCAGCCCGAGGGCAGAGCCCCAGCGCCTCCGGCAGCATCTGCCCAGGCAGCGTCTGCCCAGGCAGCGTCTGGTAAGGCAGTATCTGCCGAGGCTGCGTCTGCGCCGGCGGCGCGTCAGGGGGCGATCGCGATGGCGCCTGATGCGGCGGGCACGAAGGGCGGCACGGCCGGCTCCTGAGAGCGGCTGACCAGGGCGCGGGTGAAGTTCGCCCGCCACGTGTCGAGATCATTCTGCTTCAGCTTGTCCATCAGCGCCCGATGGCGCGCGATCCGCTCGCTGAGGCTCATATCGAGCGCCTGGCGAATGGCGCAGGACGTCGCTGCAGGATCATGGGGATTGACCAGCAGAGCCGCATCAAGCTCCTTGGCCGCACCGGCCATGGACGACAGCACCAGCACGCCTGGGTCGCGGGGATCCTGGCAGGCGACATATTCCTTGGCAACGAGGTTCATGCCGTCACGCAGCGGCGTCACCAGGCCCACATTGGCGGCACGGTAGAAGCCGAACAGGGTCGACTGGGCGAAGGACTTGCGCAGGTATTTGATCGGCACGCCATCGAGGCCGGCATATTGTCCGTTGAGGCGCCCGATCGCCTCTTCGACCGCCTTCTGCAGCCGACGATAGGCGGGAATCTGGTCGCGGGTGGGGGGCGCGATCTGGAGGAAGCTCACATCGTTGAGCCGCTCGGGGAAGCGCTTGAGGAAGTGGTCAATGGCCGCGATACGCTGCAGAATGCCCTTGGTGTAATCCAACCGGTCGACGCTGATCACCAGGGCGCGCCCGTCCAGGCTTTTGAGCAGGCTCTGGGTCTGGAGCATTCCGGCGGCCCGGGCTGCGTCGGCGGCAATCTTGCGCGCATCGATGCTGATGGGAAAGGCGGTGACCCGCAGCCGCGTTTTCCCGGCGCGCGATTCCTCGCCCATGAAATTGAGCTGCAAAACCCGGCGCAGGAATTCGCGCATGCACTGGGCATCATCATCGGTTTGGGTGCCGATCAGATCATAAGCCGCCAAGGCCTCCGCAATGTCGCTGTGCACGGGAAGGGCCGATATGATCTGCCAGGGCGGGAAGGGCGTGTGCAGGAAGAAACCGATGCGGTGGTGAGCGCCCATGGCCCGCAGATGGCTGCCGAGGGGGAACAGCTGGTAATCGTGGACCCAGATCACGTCATCGGGCCGCAACAGCCGCATCAGCTCCACGGCGAAGCGCTCGTTCACCCGCTGATATGCCTCGTAATCGGCCTGATGGAAATCCATGAGATCGGTGCGATAATGCAGGAGCGGCCACAATGCACCGTTGGAGAAGCCTGTATAGAACCTTTGAAACTCGTTGCGCTGGAGGTCGACGGTGGCGCGGATGATCGGCCCGTGCACCTCGCGCCGCGGCGGGCCGGGCTCGCCGTCGACTGTGTCGCCGCTCCAGCCGAACCAGATGCCGCCCTGATCCTCCAATGCCGATTTGAGCGCTGTCGCTAGTCCTCCGGTATTCGCCTCATTCTGACCAAATCGTGCAACGCGGTTGGAGACGACAATGAGACGAGGCATCTGCTTTGTTCCGTTATTCTCGTGTAGTGGGCGGAGAGCTGACGCGTAAACGGCTTTTCGATCAGAAAGTTCCATACTCCTTAGCAAACATTTACCGGGACCACTCTTCTTTTGCGATGCAGCATAAATAATCCGTAACCTAGACGCAAGACCCCCGCTGGCCGCCGAGACGCCTCGTTTTGGACTTGGTTTGGCCACCGACCATCTTTGGGGGAATCATGGGGACTGCGCAAACACTAAAAAGTTGTATTACGGGGATATTCACCGTATAAAGGTTGTGGTTGCGCCGTCTCAACGGTGCAGCGGCCTGGATCTGGTCCATTGCCGCCAAGCATCTCCGCCCCTCCCGGCTCCGCCGATGGTGCGGAGAGGGGTCGGGTGCCGCGCTTCTCTCTCCCCACTGGCGTCTGATTGTACTTGCAGCGCCCCTCGAACCGGCACCCGACCCCGTTCACGGGATTTCCACAAGAACCACCCATCCCATGGGAGCTGCTCCGGCGAAGGGACTTGTCAACAGAACAAAAATGAAACAAAATGCGTACACTTGCGGGGTGCACGCGGTTCCGTTGCGCGGCACAGACGCATGTGAAATAAGGAGCGCCAGATGTCGAGACCAGAATTACGGGTGATCGAGAGCGGGGCGATGGACAAGCAAAAGGCGCTCGAAGCGGCCCTCGGACAGATCGAGCGGCATTTCGGCAAGGGCTCCGTCATGAAGCTCGGGCAGGGCGACAAGGCGGTGGAGACCGAAGCCGTCTCGACCGGCTCGCTGGGGCTCGACATCGCGCTCGGCATCGGCGGCCTGCCGCGGGGCCGGGTGATCGAGATCTTCGGACCGGAATCGTCGGGCAAGACCACGCTCGCGCTTCACACGGTCGCCGAGGCGCAGAAGCGCGGCGGCATTTGTGCGTTCATCGACGCCGAGCATGCGCTTGATCCGGTCTATGCGCGCAAGCTGGGGGTCAATCTCGACGAGTTGCTGATTTCGCAGCCGGATACGGGCGAGCAGGCGCTGGAGATCGCCGATACGCTGGTGCGCTCGGGCGCCATCGAGGTCCTGGTCATCGATTCGGTCGCCGCGCTCACGCCCAAGGCCGAGCTCGACGGCGAAATGGGCGAAAGCCTGCCCGGTCTGCAGGCACGTCTGATGAGTCAGGCGCTGCGCAAGCTCACGGGCTCGATTTCCAAGTCCAATTGCATGGTGATCTTCATCAATCAGATTCGGATGAAGATCGGCGTCATGTTCGGCAATCCCGAGACCACCACGGGCGGCAACGCGCTCAAGTTCTACGCCTCGGTGCGTCTGGATATCCGCCGGATCGGCGCGATCAAAGACCGGGACAGCGTGGTGGGGAACCAGACTCGGGTAAAGGTGGTCAAGAACAAGGTGGCGCCGCCGTTCAAGCAGGTGGAGTTCGACATCATGTATGGCGAGGGCATTTCCAAGACGGGCGAATTGCTCGATCTCGGTGTCACCGCCGGCATCATCGAGAAGTCCGGCTCCTGGTTCTCCTATAATTCGGAGCGAATCGGGCAGGGGCGGGAGAACGCCAAGAGTTTTCTAAAGGCCAACCCGGACATTGCGGCGCAGATCGAGCAGGCAATCCGGAGCAATGCGGGGCTGGTGGCGAGCTCGCTCTTGCGGGGCGAGGAGAGCGACGCGGTCGATCTCGATTGAGCAGCCCGCCCGGGCTTGGGGCTGTTGCCGATCACGCCGGTCCAAGCGGCGGGATGATGCTCGTGAGGTCGGGTGCTGCCGTGCGGGCGCCCCCGATCGTGGTTGTGTTTCGGTCGTTGGTTGCTCATGTCACGACCGCCGGTCTTTTCGGGCCGACCGGCGTCGGGCGGATGCTGATCGGCTCCGGACGGTTCGGCTCGATCTCTTGCGACATGCCGATGGTTGACCCGCCCGCCCCTTATTGCGGATCTCCCTGTGCTGGGGCCGCCAGACCGTGGGCGGGATTGGGCAGCTTTCAAGGCTTCGAGCCTGCAAATTTACGCCGCCTTAACCTTGCCGAACATATATAGAACGCGTATAAGGGTTTCGTCTTTGTTCTCTTTCGAGTCGGCGGCCGTTTTCAAATCGTTCGCCGCTCGCCAGCCGGGATTGGCCTGATATGCTGACGCGCAAGCAACACGAGCTTCTGATGTTCATTCACGAGCGCCTCAAGGAAGCTGGTGTGCCGCCTTCGTTCGAGGAGATGAAGGAGGCGCTGGACCTGCGGTCCAAATCCGGCATTCACCGCCTGATCACCGCTCTGGAAGAGCGGGGCTTCATTCGCCGTTTGCCGCACCGGGCACGGGCGCTCGAAGTTGTCCGGCTGCCTGATAGCCATGCGGGCAGCCTGGGTTCGTCTGCACCCAAGCGCTTCAGCCCCAATGTGATCGAAGGATCTCTGGGGAAGGTGCGCCCCACGGCGGGCGGCGACAAGGACTCGCTGACCCCGGCCATCGTTCCGGTCATGGGGCGCATCGCGGCCGGCGTGCCGGTCGATGCGATTCAGGATCATACCCACAACATCGCCGTGCCGCCCGATCTCTTGGGAAGCGGCGAGCATTTCGCCTTAGAAGTCAGAGGCGATTCCATGGTCGATGCGGGTATACTGGAGGGTGACACGGTTCTTATCCGGCGCGCCGATCACGCCAATAACGGCGAGATCGTGGTTGCTCTGGTGGACCGGGAGGAGGCGACCCTCAAGCGGCTTCGGCGCAAGGGCGATTCCATCGCTCTGGAAGCCGCGAACCCGGCCTATGAGACCCGCATTTTCGGCCCCGACCGGGTGCGTATCCAGGGCAAGCTCGTCGCGCTGATCCGGCGGTATTAGGGCTGGGGATTGCCGCATTATGAGCTTTGGGGCGTGCGATGCCTTGTGCTCAAGGGAGGTAGCGAGATACCGCTGGCTTTCCGTCATGGCCTCTGTGTGGACTGCCGCGCGCGGCAGTGACGCAAGTTGCTGGTGTCGTTGGAAAAAAGGTCATGGCTTGGCTCCGCTGGGCCGTCAGGGCCAAAGCAGACACTGATGCGGGCTGCCGAGCAGCCTTCACAGTCCGCCCGTCGTATTCAACTCCCCGAGCGCAATCGAGAGGTGTGAGTCCGGCTCCATTAGGGAAGGGGCGCGGGGCCATCCCCACGCTCCTCAATTCGACGGGGCGTGGTCATTGGGGTGATCACCAGGCAAGGCCAACGATCTGCGCCAGGGAACCGGAGATCCACGAGGGGAACGCGGACACTGGTTTTCGGAGAAGGACTACGCCCAACGCGGGATTCGCAGGATTGGAGCGGGATGGCGGTTCAACGAACCATCATCCCGTTCTAGAGCTGTTCCGCTTTTCTTTGAATCGCGGAACCGCTTCAGGTTCTTGCTTGGTCGCATTTTCTTCACGCGAACCGGCATCCCCTTCGCTCGAGAATGCTTTGGGAATTGATCCCGGAGGGGAACAGGCAATTTGGGGAACGCGGGTCGCGAGCGCACCACGCGGGGTCACGCCGCCAATCGAGGCTCAGGCGAGAACCAGGAGATCCGACGTTCCCTCGGCGGCGTGAGCGGAATGAAATTCGCCATGGGTCTCCTCGCGGAGGTCACTCTCGTCGTTCTGCTTGGGCGTGCGGACGCGGCTTGCAAGGGCCATCGCCGAACAAGGGCGGCCGATGGCGTGAAGGCCGTCGCAAATCTTCTTAAGCAGGGCGGGATTGATCGGCAATTCGAGATGGGGATGATAGACAGGCATCCGCTCGGTGCTTTCATGTGCCGTCGCAGGCTGGGCGGGCAGGTCTGCACTTGTGGTTGCCGCTTCCTGCCGAGCTGTTTCCTCTTCAGGTTCGAGGCCTGACCATAGGACCAGCGCGGAGAGCATGGCCTCCGCAATCCCGGCATCTCCTGCGGATGGCAAAGCCTCGGCCGTCTCGTCTTCTTCGTTTGCGAAAGCCCTGTCGTCGGCGACTGCCAGGATCGCAGGCGCGACGAGCGGCAGCTGCTCGGGAATCGCGTTCTCATGCGATGGTTCCGCCGGGGCAAGCGGAAGCTCGACGGCGGTGGCGGTCTCGTTTGGCGCGCCCACGTGGTCTTGGTCGGCGTCGGAGCCGCCAAACAGGCTGAAGCCGAGCTTTACGAGCAGTCGAATGGGAAAGAACAACTCCGCGGCTGTAGCGAGTTGGTGCATCATCATTTGCGCTCCCGTTTAGGACGGGGGGAGCCAATAACTAGCCATTTGGGCAAGAAGGCGAAGGCATTGGATCGCTCCCATGGCCATGAAAGATGCCACAGGTGCCAAACTACACCCGGAACGCGAAGCCGCGTTGCCGGGCATCAAAGAAAATGATCCCGGCGAACGCGTACAGCCTCCGTGTCCAATCAGATCAACGGCCAGATGTCGATAAAGGGAAGCTTATCCCACATCGGGAGCCCCGGTCCGCATGCGCCGGCATCGCCGGCCGCGGCCTCTTCGGTTTGCCGGCACGATGGTGTTTCATCGGCCGGCGCCGTCGCGCGCCGCCACTCCGTGATGACTCTTCCCAACACTGTGATGGGGATTAAGCCAAGCATAGTTTCGCACTCCACTGAGATTGCCACTGGGCAAAATCTCGGCGGGCGCTGTGGCAACAAGCTGAGCTGAATGCTGCGGAAGCTTGGCATGGCCCAGTTGCGGGCACTCAGCTGTCGCTCTGCTGTGCGGCGCATGCGCCGGGCCGGCAAGCCACATCGCGCTCTTCGAAAGCTTGATCGAGGCCAAACGGCGGGCCATAAGCGCCTCGATGCATGTGTTGACCGTCAGCAATCTGCCATTGGACGAGGCTCATCGGCTGGCCGATGAGATGGACCTGCTCGAGCCGGCCCCAGTTTCGGTGTCGCTGGTGGAGGAGGCGGACGAAGTGTGCTGGCGGGTGGAGGCGCATTTTGCAAGCCCACCGGATACGGCAGACGTTCCCATGCTCGCGGGGCGCCCCTGGTCGCTGGCGCCGCTGCCGCAACGGGACTGGGTGGCGGCGTCCCTAAAGGGCTTGGCCCCCGTGCGGGCCGGCCGATTCTTCGTTCATGGGGCGCATGATCGCGGACGCGCGCCGCCGGGCACAAAGGCGATAGAAATCGAGGCGAGCCTAGCCTTTGGCACCGGCCATCATGGCACGACCAGCGGCTGCCTTGCGGCCCTCGACCAACTTTTGAAAGAGCAGGCGCCGTGCAGCAGATGGCTGAGCCCGGCGCTCGACCTGGGCTGCGGCAGCGGAATTCTCGCCATCGCCTATGCGCAAGCGACCCGCCTGCCCGTGCTCGCCACGGATATCGACCCGGTTGCGGTGGCGCAAGCTTCAGCCAATGCAATCAAATGCAGGGTCGGCCCCCAGCTTGCGGCACGCTGTGCGCCTGGGCTGTCGCACCCGCTCATCCGCAGCCGCGGCCTCTACCGGCTCGTTATGGCGAATATCCTCGCCCAGCCGCTCAAGGCGCTGGCCCCGGGCCTGTGCGCGCTGCTGGCGGCGGGGGGGCGCGTGATCCTCTCTGGCTTCACCCACTCGCAGGAGGCGCGGATTCTCGCCGCCTATCGTCCGCACGGATTGTTGCTGCACCGCAGGATCCGCATCGACGGCTGGTCGACACTGGTGCTTGGCAAGCCCCGCAAACGAACAATGCCCCGAAGCGGTGCTTCGAGGCATTGTCCTTAACCCAGTGTCCGGTCCGCCTGGCGTAAGGTCGCATCGACCGCTCCACCAGACCAGAAACTCAGCGCTGGCGATCCGATACCGTTAGCGGCGGTGCTTAGCGCTGAGCCTCGGTACCCCAGACCATGCGGCGAATATCGCCGCGGTTGAGGCCGATATCGGCCAGGAGCCGGTCGTCCAGCTGGTCGAGCTCGCGCTCGGCGCGGGACAGCTCCAGATAACGCTTCGCACGGGCCAGGATCCGGCCGGCAAAGCCGGAGGAAGCCTGCTCGGCACCCCCCGCGCGGACAGAACGGCCATTGACCGAACGGTCCTTTTCGAAACTGATGACACTCATTTCATTCTCCATCGCATCTTGCACGGTGTCTCTCATCCGCGAACGGCCTTTCGGCTGCGGACCAGGTGCACCGCCCCCGGTGCTACACGTCTGGGAGAGAACCCCACCGCGTTGTTCCACGCGCTATATAGGCGTGGCCATGGTGCACTCGCCAGCGGCTTGTTTGCATCGCAGCATTGCGTTTCGCGCATGTCTCGTTAATCCCTCGTTAACATCCCACCCGCTGGTTGGAGTGGTGATCATCATGACGGCAGTTTTCGCGCAATTTAGAAGCAGTCGTGAAACGGCCCCGCAACTGAACGGCCGAAAAGCAGTCTCGTCTGCCATAGATTTGCCTAACTTACCCGAGGGGCACTGCCGATGTGAGCCTGCCCAATCGATAGGCGGTCGAGCGAGACCGGTGACACCGAAGCTCTTTCCCGTTCTGCACGGTACTGTTGTGATTAGCCTATGAGCTCGCGTTATAGATGTCAAACGGTCCCATCCAAGAGCTTTAGTATTGCGCTTTCAGCATGGCAGCTTCATGACATCTGCAGGAGCGGGGAGGCGGAGCCCCGATCTGCAGCCCATAATGGTGGCCTGCAGCCCGCAAATCGGAGGGCTGTTGCGCGATAGAGCGGCTCCGGATAAGCAGAAGGGACCGGAGGCCCAGCATGTTTCAAAGCTTCGAAGGCGGGAGTAATCACCGCGAGAGCGCCGAGCGGATTGCCGCACTGCGGGATGAGTTGCTGCAGCGCGGTCTCGACGGCTATATCGTGCCGCGCGCAGACGAGCACCAGGGCGAGTATGTGGCTCCTCATGCTGAGCGGCTGCGGTGGCTCACCGGCTTCTCGGGCTCTGCGGGGCTTGCGGTCATCCTGCTGGACCAGGCCGTCCTGTTCGTCGATGGCCGCTACACGATCCAGGCGCGAAACCAGGTCGACACAAACCTCATCGAGCTGCGCCATCTGGTGGAGGAGCCACCGGCAGAGTGGCTCCGTGGCGCCTTGAAGCGCGGGCAGCGCATCGGCTATGACCCGTGGCTTCTCACGATGGAGCAGGTGGAGCGCTATACCAAGGCCTGTGCCGCCGCGGAGGCCGAGATGGTCGCCGTCGAGGATGCCAATCTCGTCGATGCGATCTGGCGCGAGCAGCCGCCGAAACCGACGGCGCCGCTCACCACCCATCCCACCCAATATGCGGGCCGCCGCTGGGCGGAGAAGCGGACGGAGATCGAGGCAGCCCTTGCCAGGAGCGGCGCAGACGCGGTGGTGTTCACCCAGCCCGATTCCATCGCCTGGGCGTTCAATATCCGCGGGGCCGACATCGCCCATACGCCGGTGGCGCTTGCCTTCGCCATCGTGCCGCGGGAAGGCCGGCCCGAGCTGTTCGTCGACCCCGCCAAGGTCGACGAGGACGTGCGGGCACAGCTGGCCGGCGACATCGATTTGCGGCCACAGGAAGAGCTCTCGTCGGCGCTCGCCGCCCTGGGCAGCCGGCATGCGCGGGTGCTGCTCGACCCGGCCTGGACCGCCAGCCGCATTGCCGACCTGATCGAACGCGCCGGAGGCGAGATCGTGCAGGGGAGCGACCCCTGCATTCTTCCGAAGGCCCGCAAGAACCCGGTCGAGCTGGAAGGTGCGCGTATGGCCCACCGGCGCGATGCGGTCGCCGTCGTGCAGTTTCTGGCCTGGTTCGATCGTGAGGCGCCGACGGGCAAGCTCGACGAGATCGCGGCCGCCGAGGCGCTCGAGCAGTTCCGGCGCGAAACGGGCCTGCTCAAGGAGATCAGCTTCGACACGATCTCGGCGGCGGGACCACATGCGGCCATCCCGCACTATCGGGTGACGCGGGAAAGCAACCGCGAGATCCGGCCAGGAGAGATCTATCTCATCGATTCCGGCGCGCAATATCTGGACGGCACCACGGACATCACGCGCACCGTCATCGTGGGCGAAGCGACGGCGGAGATGCGCGACCGCTTCACCCGGGTGCTCAAGGGCATGATCGCGGTCACGCTGGCCCGCTTTCCGCAACGCACAAACGGCGCCCAGCTGGATGCTTTCGCACGCGCCGCGCTATGGCAGGCGGGTCTCGATTTCGACCACGGCACGGGCCACGGGGTGGGCAGCTATCTCTCCGTGCACGAAGGGCCGGCCCGCATCGCAAAGACCGGCATCGTGCCGCTGGAGACCGGCATGATCCTCTCCAACGAGCCGGGCTACTACAAGGAAGGCGAGTACGGCATCCGGATCGAGAATCTTGTTGTGGTGCGCGCGCCCGAGCCCATTCCGGGCGGCGACCGCCCCATGCACAGCTTCGAGACGCTGACGCTTGCGCCCATAGACCGGCGGCTGATTGCCACCGACCTGCTGGACGAGCGAGAACTCGCGTGGCTCAACGCCTATCATCAACGGGTGCACGACGAGGTGGGGCCGTTGCTCGACCCGGATGCGGCGCGCTGGCTGGCCCAGGCCACCGCCCCGCTGCGCTAGTTTTACTCGGCGGGATTAGCCCAGAAGCCAGCGCATGGCGATGATTGAAACGGCGCCAACCACGATGGTGGCCAGCAGCGGCAGCCGGAATGCGGCCGCGATGGTTATGAGGCCTGCCGCCGTTTCCGCCGGCCCGGTGAGGAACAGGGCGGGGGTTACCACCGCGGTCAGCACGGCCACAGGCAGCGCATCGAGAGCCGCACGCACGCGCGGCGTCAAGCTGACGTAGCGCAGCACCACAAGCCCGGCGATGCGGGTGAGATAGGTGGCCACCGCCATGGCCAGGATGGCGAGCAGCGCCTGTGGGTCGACACTCACGACGGCTGCTCCTGCTGGCGCGTCGGCGCAAGCATCAACGCGCCTGCCGCGGTTCCAGCCAAGCCGCCGATCAGAATATACCACGGGCCGGCGATCGCCTCGTGCGCGATGGCGGCCGCAACACCGCTCGTGCCCATGACAATGCCGGTCCGCGGGCCTTTCCAGAACCCCACCAGCAGCCCGACGAACAACGCCGTGAAGACGAAATCGAGGCCATAGCGCTCGGCGGACCCCATGGCTGCGCCGAGCAGGGCGCCGGCCGCTGTCCATCCGGACCAGCTCACCACCAGCACAAAGGCTATGCCCGCGAAATAGGCGGGATAGAGCGGAGCCCGCATGGCGCGCTTCTCGCAGAAGGCCCAGACCTCGTCGGTGAGGAAGAAGAGGTAGATCCAGCGCTCCACCGGCCCGAAATGCTGGAAATGCCTGCCGATCGAGGCCGACATCATCACGTGCCGAAGATTGACCGTGAGGGCGGTGACGCCCAGGAGAAGCCAGGGTACAGGCTGTTGCCAGATGTCGATGGCCACGAATTGGGAGGCACCGGCAAAGACCAGCAGGCTCATGAGCGTTGCCTCGAGCGGGCTCAGGCCCTTCTGGACGGCAAGGGCGCCGAAGATCGCGCCAATAGGAATGGCCGCAATGCCCACCGGCATGGCTATGGCCATGCCGCTCAAGAACTCCCGTACATTTCCTCGCCGTGAACTATCTGCCATTGGGGCCAGCCTTCAGCATTGCGGGTGAGCGAGAGAAGTGCCTGATCAGGCCTGCCTGTCGATGGTCTCGGCCACGAGTGCCAGGAACTCGTCGGCCTTGCCGATGCCCGCAACATCATCGGCTTCCACAACATAACCGAAATTGTCAGCGATCCGCTGGTAGAGCGGCATGCGATGGTGCAGCAGCTGCTCGAAGCCCCAGATCGCGAAGCCGTCGGGATCGACGTCATCATCACGCACGCAGCCGGTCAGGGTCTTGTACTCCGCCCATTTGCGCAGCAGGAAGGCATCCTGATAGTACATGGGCTTCGGTGCCGCCTTGAACCGCTCGGTCAGCATGCGCGCGTGCGCCTCGGTGCCGCGGACATAGATCATCAGAGTTGCCTCGGAAACGGTCTTCAGTACCGCGTCCGCCGGATTGTCTGGATCAACCACCTCGCACAGGCTGCCGCTCGCATCGGCCACGAAGTTGTTGTAGCCGTAGATATCCTGAGCCTTCTCGATGAATTCCGGCACGTCGAGCATGGAGCGGATCTCGGCCCGCCGGTGCTGGTTTTGCCTGCGGCGGTATTCCTCGAAGGGAAGGCCTCCCTTGGCGGGATTCCCGGGCTTGCCGAGATAGACGGACAAAGGCTCCAGATTGGCGAAGGTGACGTTGGAGCGGATATAGATCGAGTCGGAGAGCAGGAGGCCGCGAAGCACCGGGTTCTTCATGGCCTCCCGCTTTACGTTATCGACGATGTAGTTCTCCATGTAGCGGGTGGCGATCCGGTAATCGACCGAGTAGTGAAACCACTGGGCCTCGCGCAGGAGGCGTCCGATACGGGTCTTGCCAACCCCTGACATGCCGAAAACGGTCACCGCCTTGGCCGGCGCGGCCAGGAACGCGGAACCAGAGGGAAATCGCATGGAAGCTCCGGGGTTGAATGGTTCTCATCCCTTAGCGGTGCGGGCGGGAAGGTCAAGCCTCCTGGTGTCGGATAGGGTGGGCAGATCTTGCAGGGTCGGCCCGGGCGTTCAGCGTCCTTCGCGGCGGCCCAGGAAGGCAAGGCGCTCGAACAGCTGCACGTCCTGCTCGTTCTTCAGCAGCGCGCCGTGCAACGGCGGGATGAGCTTGCGACTATCCTGCTCGCGCAGGGTGTCGGGGCTTACGTCCTCATTCAGCAGAAGCTTGAGCCAATCAAGAAGCTCGGAGGTGGACGGCTTCTTCTTGAGGCCCGGCACCTGACGGATGTTATAGAAGGTGGTGAGCGCATCGGACACCAGCCGGCCCTTGAGGCCGGGGAAATGCACGTCGATGATGCTTTCCATCACCTCCCGCTCCGGAAACTTGATGTAGTGGAAGAAGCAACGGCGCAGGAATGCGTCCGGCAGCTCCTTCTCGTTATTCGAGGTGATGATCACCACCGGGCGGTGGACGGCCTTGATCGTCTCGCCGGTCTCGTAGACATGGAATTCCATGCGGTCGAGTTCCTGCAGCAGGTCGTTGGGGAACTCGATATCGGCCTTGTCGATCTCGTCGATCAGCAGGACCACCCGCTGGGGCGACTGAAAGGCTTCCCACAGTTTGCCGCGGCGGATGTAGTTGCGGACGTCCTTCACCCGTTCATCGCCGAGCTGGCTATCACGCAGCCGGGCGACGGCGTCGTATTCATACAGGCCCTGCTGGGCCTTGGTGGTGGACTTGATGTGCCAGGTGATCAGGCGCAGGCCCAACGCCTGGGCCACTTCCTCGGCCAGGACCGTCTTGCCGGTGCCGGGTTCGCCTTTGACCAGCAAGGGCCGCTCCAGGGTGATGGCGGCATTCACGGCGACCCGCAGATCGTCGGTGGCGACGTAGTTCTTGGTGCCCTCGAAACGCATTTGCAACATCTCGTCTGCAGAAGGAGCAATGGGATGATAGTCTCCTTGTAACGAAGGCGCGGCGTGCTGGCCAGCAGACATCATGGCCACGAGCCAATCTTAGGACCTTGTTCGACTTGCCTATTGTGGCGTGTCGCTCAGCCCGATATATACGCGCTTTCGGAGGGAGCCGCTTGGGCAGCATTGAGGGTATCAATGGGTGTGGACATTACCTCTGACTACAAGCCGTCCGAGAACGAACAGTTTATGAATCCCCGCCAACGCGAGTATTTCCGTAAGAAGCTGCTGGCTTGGAAAGAGGAAATCCTTCGCGAAAGCAAGGAGACGCTCGAGCATCTCCAGAACGAGTCTGCGCAATTGCCGGACCTGGCCGATCGGGCTTCGACCGAGACGGACCGGGCGCTTGAACTGCGCACGCGCGATCGTCAACGGAAGTTGATCGCCAAGATCGACGAGGCATTGCAGCGGATCGAGGACGGTTCTTACGGGTATTGCGAGGAGACGGGCGAGCCTATTGGGCTCAAGCGTCTCGACGCCAGACCGATTGCCACCCTGTCGCTCGAGGCGCAGGAGCGGCATGAGCGCCGGGAACGGGTTTATCGCGACGACTGACCGTCGCGGCCACCCGCGGTTGGAAGACTATGCATGTGCAGCCGGAGTGTGCCTTGCTGGCCGTCTCCCCTGGCTCTCCTGGCGTTTTCGGCATGCACAGGCCGACCACGGCATCAAAGGGCGCAGCCGGCGCGGTGCGCGCCCGTGCTGATGCGGACTAACGGTTCTAGGAGCGCTTCCGCTCTTCTTCGAAGCGCGGACCCACGTCTCAAGTTTTTGCCTGGTTGCATTTTCTTCACGCGAACCGGTATCCACTTCGCTCGAAAATGCTCTAGGCGCAGGGCGCCTCATTGTCCGCGCAGTTGCCTCGCTCAACCTCGATCGTGGCGTGGTCGATCCCGAACCGCGCCTTGAGCCGCTCCTTTATTCGGGAGACGGTATTTTCGGTCGCCGGGCCGTCGCGCAGCCTCGCGTGGAAGGTCAGCATCGGGCGCTCGTTGGTCAGCGCCCAGAGATGGATGTGATGCACGTTCTCAACCTCCTCGAAGGCACCGACAATGTCGTCGGCGATCGTGCGGGCCGAGAGGTGGGCGGGCGCGCCTTCGAGCAGAATATGACCAGCCTGCTTCACCAGCCGCACGGCGCTCGCCAGAAGCAGCAGCCCTACCAAGCCGGACAGGATGGGATCGATCGGCATCCAGCCGGTCGCCATGATGACGATGGCTGCGGCGATGGCGGCCAGGGAACCGAGCAGGTCGCCCATCACGTGGAGAAGGGCGCCACGGATATTCAGATTGCCGCGGTCCGCCCCGTGGAGAATGAAGAAGGCCACGATATTCGCGCCGAGCCCTGCAACCGCGATCCACAGCATGGTCCGGGCATCGACGTGTTCCGGCGCGTATAGGCGCGCAATGGCTTCGGCGAAGATCCAGGCCACGATCAGGATCATGGCCACGCCATTGGTGTAGGCAGCAACGATCTGCATCCGGTCGAAGCCGTAGCTGCGCTCCGCATCGGCAGGACGCCGGGCCAGGCGAAACGCATACCAGGCGAAGGCCAAGGAAACGCTGTCGGTGAGCATGTGTGCCGCATCGGCGATGAGCGCGAGCGAACCGGCCACGAGGCCGCCGGTCAGCTCAACGATCATGAAGCCGAGGGTGAGCGCCGCCGCCCAGAAGGTGCGGTTCTCGTTGGCCCCGTGCGCATGGCCGCCGAGGCCATGGCTGTGGTCATGGCTATGCGGGTGGTCATGATCTTGAGAATCATGACCGTGAGCGTGATCGGCAGAGGCCATGATCCACGAGCCCCGCAGGTCAGAACCGGTCGGAATTGCTGTCGCGGAACGCCCAACTCATGCCGCCCGGTCCGGCCGGTTCGGCCGCGGCCGCCCGCTCGTATCGGCCCGGTGCCGCGCCAAGCTCCTGGTCATCGAACGCTGACTTGGCGCCAGCTTCGTCGTTGACCAAGACTGGCTCGGGCCGCTGGTCGCCCGGAGCCGTGCCGCGCACCACCGCCAGCTTGGGCTGGGCGATGGGCCCCGGCCGCTGGTCCGACGGCTTCCTAGGCGGTTCGGGGCGAATGGGCTCCATCCGAGGCGGCGATGGCCGGAACGACGGTTCGATACGGGCGGGATCGGCCGCGCGCACGACGCCGGGCGCAATGTTCACCGGAGCCTCGGGGACCGTCGTCGCAGCCGGGGATGATGGCTCGAAGCGGCTCAGCGGGGAGCGGGAGCGGTCGGCGCGGATCACCGGCGGCCTTGCGGCATCAGGTGCCTGAGGAAGGCGGGGCTCGTTCGCCTCGTGCAGCGCGTCGTCATCGGGAAGGCGAAACGTGCTCGCGGACCCAGAGCGCGGTGCTTGCACCATGGGCGGCTCACGATCACCATCCACGTCGCTCAGGCGCATTTTATTTGGTTCGGCCGGATTGCTTTCGAAGGCGGCGGCGACAGGAACCCGCAAGCTGTCTTCCGGCTCGGCTGGCCCGGCATCCTCGCGCCGTTCGATCGACATTGCCGGTTGTGACGGCTCCGACCATTCCTCCGGTTCTGTGCCGAACGGCTCGAGATACGGGCTGCCGCCCAGCCCTGCCATACGGCCAGTCTCTGTGGATGGCCGGGCTCGGTCCGCCGCCGACGGCCCGCCGGAATAGAACGGGCCAGCAGGCTGGCGCGGTTGTGTAGTTGCGGGCGGCAGCGCAGGCTCGTCCTGCACGGGCGGAATGGAGGCCGTCCGCTCGCGCCCATCGCGCGCACCCCGGTTGGGGGCCGATGTGAGACGCACCACATCGAAGATCTCTGGACGTGCGCCGTCAGGCCGCTGTTCGGGGCGGTCCGGCATACTCACAGACTGCGCCGCGTGCGGCTGTGCCGCTTGTGGCTGCGCCCTTTGCGGTTGAGCCATTTGTGGGTGGGGTGGTTGTGGCTGCACCCTTTGCGGCTGAGGTACTTGCGGCTGGGCCACCTGTGGTTGGGCCCCCTGTGGCTGGGTCACCTGTGGCTGGGCTACCGGCGCGGGCGCCGCTGATTGCGAGAGTGCTGGGGAGGGGCGGGGAGCGCCCGCTCTGCGGCCCATCTCGTCATCAGTCCAACCGAGGGCGCTCGTGGTAGGCGCACTCGCTGCGCTCGTTGCGGGAGCGGGCATGGCGAGCGATGGTTCCGCACCCGGGCCGGGCGCCAGCCGCGGTGCCGCCGCCGTTACGCGCGCAGCCTCGGGCCCCGCGGGCTGTCCGGCGGACGGCCTCACATTGATGCCTGCTTCGACCACGAGGTCACGGCCGCCGCCAAGCAGCAGCAGGTGCTCGACATTGTCCCGCCTGATCAGCACCAGCCGGCGCAGCTTGTCGACTTCCTGGTACTCCAGAACTGCCAAGCGGGGGCCCTCGCGACCGCGAACGCGACCGCTCATCACACGTACAACCAAGGCGATCACCAACAGGACGGCCAGTCCTGCGATCACTGCGAGGCCGATCAGCAACAGATTGAGATCCATGTTCTTGTCCTGTCTGCCGTCCCTTCCTGAACTTCAGAATGCTGCCCCCCGCTTACAGCAGCAGCGGAGGATAAGCGAAAAATAAGGCGAAACATCTGTCCATCAACGAAAATCGGCCTATCCCTCGGCCGGGGCAGCCGTTACGCTCAAGTGTCGAACGTCCCAACTGTAAAGTCTAGCCGCTATACTGCAGCTGATTCGCGCGCTGGCGAGATTTATATATTGATGAATGATATCGGGGTGAAAGGACGGAGCGGCTCGCTTGGGCCCGTGCGAGGTTGGGTTTTGGGAGCGGCGGTCCTCTGTGCGACTCTGGCCCTGAGCGCAACCGTGGCGGTGAGCGGGGTGGAGGCGCTTGACACCGCCAGTATTCCGCTTTGGCTGCAAGTCGTTCTGGGATGTGCCATTGCCATAGGCGTATTCTTTATCTTGGGCTGGCTGACCGGGTTCGTGCAGGTCGGCAAGTCCAGGCGGGGCGTGGCCTTCCTGGAAGCGGTGCTCGACAGCTTTCCCGACGCCTATGTGGCGACAGATGACCGCGGGCGGGTGGTGTTCTCCAACCACGCCTATCGAAAGCTGCTGTCGGCGGCGGGGATCAGCCGCACCATCGGCGTTGAAGGACTCTATTCCGGCTATCCCGACATCTCGGACCGCATTTACCGCCTCACCCTGGCAGCCCGGGATGGGGAAGCCGCCTTCGAGGAATTCCGACTGGCCGCGGGCAGCGTTGCCGCCGGGGCGCGGAAGGATCGGCCGGCGTGGATCAGGGTCGCGGTGGAACGCAGCCCGCCGGCAGCGGGCGTGACCTATACGGTGTGGCGGGTGATCGACGTGACCGACGACCGCGCCCGTCAGGAAGCCGCGTTCGAGCATCTCCAGTACATTATCAACTATCTCGACCACGCGCCGGCCGGGTTCTTTTCGGCCGATGCGAACGGCAGGATCGAGTATATCAACGCGACGCTGGCCGAGTGGCTCGGCATCGACCTGGCCAAGACAACGGACGGCAGCTTCAATCTGCGGTCCATCGTGGCGGATGGCGGCGCCTCGCTCCTGCTCAACGTGCTGCCCCGCCGTGGCAGCAGCTCGGTCGAGAGCTTCGATCTCGACCTTACCGCGCAGGACGGGAGCTTGATCCCGGCGCGGATCATTCACCGGGTGGATTTCGACGACTCCGGCCGCCCGAAGCCGTCCCGATCCCTAGTGCTCGACATGCGGCCGCGCCGGGAAACGGGGCAACCGGCCGACTCGGCGGAGGTCCGCTTATCGCGGCTGATCAACAGCGCGCCCATCGGTATCGCGGAACTGGACGAGCAAGGGGTCATCCGCAACGCCAATGCGGCTTTCGCGGCGCTGGCACCGACGGCTGGACGGCGCGGTGCGCGCCTCGTCGATGCGGTCAATCCCGACGCCCAGCCTGCGCTGGACTCGGCTCTGGCGACGGCGCGAACGGGCAGGGCCCCGGTCACGCCAGTCGACGTGGCCTTGAAGGAAACGCCGGGTAGGACGGCCCAGCTGTTCATCTCCCGGATCCAGGAGATATCCGGCGACGGTTCGATCCTCATCGTCTACGCGGTCGACACCACCGAGCATCGCGCCCTGGAGATGCAGTTCGCCCAGAGCCAGAAGATGCAGGCCATCGGGCAGCTGGCTGGCGGCATCGCCCACGACTTCAACAATGTCCTGACTGCGATCATCGGCTTTTCCGACTTGCTGCTGGCGCGGCACCGGCCGACCGACCCGTCGTTCAAGGACATCATGAACATCAAGCAGAACGCGAACAGGGCGGCCAATCTGGTGCGCCAGCTGCTGGCCTTCTCGCGCCGGCAGACGCTGCGGCCCGAGGTGCTGTCGCTCACGGACGTGCTGTCCGATCTCGGCAATCTGCTGGGACGGCTGCTCGGGGAGAAGATCGAGCTCAGGATGAGCCATGGTCGCGATCTCTGGCTGGTGCGCGTAGATGTCAACCAGTTCGAGCAGGTCGTCATGAACCTGGCGGTGAATGCGCGCGATGCCATGCCCGAGGGCGGCAGCCTCACCATCCGGACCGCAAATGTCTCGGTGACCGACGGCAGCGTCAACACGCCGGACATCATGCCGGCGGGCGACTATGTGCTGTGCGAGGTGACCGATACCGGCACGGGCATGAGCCGGGAGGTGCTGGAGAAGATCTACGAGCCGTTCTTCTCCACCAAGGAGGTTGGAAAGGGAACCGGCCTCGGGCTGTCAACGGTGTATGGCATCGTCAAGCAGACGGGCGGGTTCATCTTCTGCGACAGCGAGCTCGGCCGCGGCACCACGTTCCGCATCTATCTGCCGCGGCATGTGATGCGTCCGGAGCAGCCAGGGGCGCAAGCGCCGGCCAAGCCGGAGAAGAAGGAAGCGAAGCGGACCGATCTCAGCGGCAACGGCACCATCCTGCTGGTCGAAGACGAGGAGGCCGTGCGGGCCTTCGCCTCGCGGGCGCTGACGCAGCGCGGCTACAAGGTCATCGAGGCGGAGAGCGGTGCCGCAGCCCTCGAATTGGTGGAGCAGGGCATCGACAGGATCGATCTGGTGCTGTCGGATGTGGTCATGCCCGAGATGGACGGTCCCACGCTGCTCAAGAAGCTGCGCAAGCGCAATGTGGATGCCAAGGTCATCTTCATTTCCGGCTATGCGGAAGATGCCTTCCGCAAGAACCTGGAGGAAATGGCCGATTTCGCCTTCCTGCCCAAGCCGTTCACGCTGAAGCAGCTTGCCGCGGCCGTGAAGGAGGCGATCGAGGGATAGGCGTTCAAGCAGGCGGCGGGCATGGCTCGGCCCGGGCGATCGGCGGCCGGGGCGCGCCGGACTGGATGAATTGCGGATCGAGACCGAAGGCGAGCGCGCCACTCAGCAGGCGCTGCCGGCTGGAGGTGAGCGGGTGGAAGCGCGCCGCCTGCGCATCGCGGAACAGCTGTTCGAGGCGGTTCACTGTATAGAAGGCGCCACCACCGGCCAGGTCCATCGCCCGGCTGACCACCGCCAGGACCTCGCGCTCGACCAGGCTGCGCGCCATCATGACGCGGTTGGTGCTGGCAAAGCCCGGCTCACCCTCCGCTGCTGCCTCGACCATGTCGCGATGGGCGATCCGCGCCGCATGCAGCAAGGTCTCGATCTCGCCCATTTGCGCCAGCCGGTGCTCATCGGGTGCGCGCTTCCCGGCCAGGGCCAGCACCCGATCGCGCGCGGCTTCCGCAATCCCGAGATAGGCGGCGTAGATGATGGGAAACGCCAATTGGGCGATCAGATGATTGATCATGCTCCATTGGCCTGCCGGCCGGCGGCCGAGCACCTGGTGTTCCGGGACAAACAGGTCTTTCATGACGACGTCGTGGGAACCGGTGCCGCGCATGCCCATGGTGATCCAGGTTCTCTCGATCGAGATCGCCGGATCGCTCATGGGCACGGCGAAGTGGATCACCTCATTGCCGCTGACGGCGCTGGTCATGAACATATCGCCCATCTCGGCGCCGCTCACGAAGCTCTTGCGGGCGTTGATCAGGTAGCCGCCGGGTGTGCGTTGCGCCATTCCCGAGCTTGCCAACCAGTCGGAACCGCCGGAGCTCAGGAACATAAGCTGGTGGCGCGCGGCCTCAGCCAGCAATTGCCGTGGGCCGTCGTGGCTTGCTTGCAGCCGCGAGAGGATCGCGACCTGGTGGCAATGCATGGCCGTGACCAGAGCGGTTGCGCCACAATGGTGGGCAAGCCTCCGCACCAGATCGCACAAGCCGGCATGGTCGAGACCAGAGCCGCCCAGCTCCTGCGGTATGCCGATGCTCAAGAGCCGGTGCTGCTTGAGCTCGCCTATGTTCTCGCCTATCCCAGCCGGGCTTTCCTCAAGCCGGCGCGACCGTTCCGCGAAGGCGGGTCCGAGCCGGCCGATTGTTTTCGCGACGAGATCGCAAGCCGATTGGGAGGGGCTGGCATTCGCCATGGCAACCATCATCCTGTGTCTTCCTGAACGTGTAGCAAGGCGCCTCCATAACCGATGGCAGGCGGACAGACACGCATAAAGTACAAAAAATGTATATGCTATTTATACGAGTGTATGGCATACAGGCCGAATGAAGACCTACGGACAGTTCTGCCCGGTGGCCAAGACAGCAGAGATTTTCGCTGAACGTTGGACGCCTCTGATCATTCGTGAATTGTGCTTCGGCCCGCGGCGCTTCAACGAGCTGCGCGCCGGCTTGCCGCAGATATCGCGCACCCTCCTGTCGCAAAGGTTGCGCGAGCTCGAGGCGGCAGCCGTGATCGTCAGCATGCCCAAGAGTTCAGGCGTCGGGCGCATTTACCGCCTGACTGAGGCCGGCGAGGCCTTTCGGCCGATCATCGAGCTGATGGGCGCGTGGAGCCAGCGTTGGGACCAGGGGCGGATCGGCCCGGACGATCTCGACCCCGGCCTCCTGATGTGGAGCATGCGCCGCCAGATTCGCCCGGAGGCCATGCCCAGCAGTCAGTTCGTCATCCAGTTCGAGTTCTTCGGGATGCCGAGGCGGGCCAATTCCTCTCGCTACTGGTGGCTGGTGCTGTGCCGGCCCGACGTGGACGTGTGCCAGAAGAATCCCGGATATGACGTGGATATTGTCGTCTATGCCGACCTCGCGGCATTCACACGGCTGTGGACCGGGGAACTCGGCCTGGATGACTTGCGGGCAGAGAACACGGTGATGCTGCAGGGCAGTGAAGACGCGCAGCGCATTGCCGTGCGCGCCTTGGACCTAAAGGCCCGTCCGGCTCCGAAGGCCTTCCTCTATCAGGGCACCGCCTTGCCTGAAGACGTCGGCTGACGGTGCCTCTCGGGCGCGCGGCGCCGAGCGGGACAGCGGTCTGTTCGGCAAGGCCTTCAGGCAGCCTTCGATCGGCCCGGCGCGCCGCGCCCGATCCACCAGTCGTGCAGGTCGAAATATTTCATGGCCAAGGGCACGAACCACGGATTGCCCGTATAAAGCGGCATGCTGCGCAGCGGTTGCGTCTCGAATACGGTGCTTCCCTCGGGGCGCCCCAGCACCTTATAGGCGAGCTTGCGGCCGAAATAGGTGCCCATCGGAATGCCGGCGAAGTTATAGCCTATGCCGTAATAATGGCCGTCTTCGCCGCCGATATGCGGCATGAAATCGAACGTGCCGGCGCATTGCCCGGTCCAGACATGCGACAGCTTCACATCGCCGATTCCCGGAAGGATGCGCCTGAGAATGGTACGCAGATCGGCCGCGATATGCCTCAGACTGGGCGTGCGGCTGCCGGTCAGTCCGCCCATCAGGATGCGCTCGGTGTCCGGCGCCGGGCGAATGAAGTTGATGTTCATGTTGGTCTGAAGATAGGTGCGCCGGTGTGGCAGCAAGCGATCGATGAGCGCCGTGGGCAGGATCTCGGTCGCGATCATGTAGCCCTGGAAGGGAATGACCCGCCGCGCCAGCCACGCGAGGTTCCGGTGGGTATAGCCGTTGGTGGCCTCAATTACGTTGGCGGCTTCGATGACGCCACGGCTGGTCTCGACTTGGAACCGGCGTGATGGGGCAGATCCCGCTTGCCGGACGGCCGTCACCGCCGTGTGCGGCACCAGCTTAACCCCGGCCGATGTGGCTCGGTCCACCAAACCCTTGTGGTAGAGACCGGGATGAATAGACCCGAGGTCGGGAATAATCGCCCCGCCGTAATAGATATCGGAGGCGATCTCGGAATGCTGCCCGCCACGCGGCACCATGTGATAATCAATGCCGAGCTTGCGCTTGTTGGTCTCGAGCTCCTTGGCGAGCAGCTCGTAATGGGTGGGCGAGGTGGCGCCGATGAAGCGGCCGCAGATCCGGAGATAGGCTTCGATCTGCTCCGTCGTCACCACCTCCTTGACGGTCTCGAAGGCTTCGTTCAGCTCGCGATAGACCCTGAGCGCATGATCCTCGCCATGGTGCTTTTCGAGCCAGGCAACGTCGCGCTTGAGGACACGGCCGAGAAAGCCCGCGTTGCGGCGTGAGGCACCATAGCCCACCGCCTCGGCGTCGATGACCACGGTGTCAGCGCCACTGCGCGCGAGGTAGAGGGCAGCGGTGATCCCGGTATAGCCGGATCCGACGATGACCACGTCGGCCTGGGCGGGCAGGGGCGGCGGTGGCGATACCTGCTGCAGCGGCGCCCGGTCCCACCAGTAAGGCTGCTCCTTGAAGTCCTCTGTAAAGATACCTTCTTGCGCCATGGTCCCTTCCGCCGTGGAAAACCCATCCCGGCTGGGATCGGAGCCAATCCTCGTCGACCTGTCAACAAGATCCCGGCAAACGGCTTGACGCTTCGGACCGGCCCCTCGATTGATCGGGCAGGTGAGTTCCGGCACCTCTCTCGGCCTGTTCAGCAGCAGAAGATTCCGCGACCTCATCGTGCGAGTCGCGCAGGGAAATAGGAGATGGCCGAAGCTCTTGCGGTGTCTTGGCCGTTCCTCCCTGCTTTCTCCACAATGCGTTGCATAAAACCAACGTAGGACTAAGCGCCTGCGTCGAAAGCTTTTTCGGCATTTTTGCCGGGCGAACCGCATAAAATTCCCGGTCGAGGACGTGCCCAGGGATTAACACAAGCATTGAGGGAAAATGAACTCGTGTGCTAGGAATGGTTGCAACGATCTCGGTGGCCTAACGGGGGAAAAATGCGACCATTGCTGCATACAACCGCTTTGTCGGCGCTGCTCGTCGTGGGGGGCTCGATTTTAACTCCTCTGGCGGCCCAAACATACAACGTTCTCGACTTCACCTGGCATGTGGGTCGTTATCAGCCGGAAAGCTTCGAGACGGCGACGGAAGCTCTCGGTCATCGCGAAAGAATCGGCGTGCTCACCGTGGGTGAAAGCGGCTTCCCCGCCAACCGCCCGGAAGATCAGCGAGGCACCTTTTGGAACCACCAAGGTGTCTATGCCAATACCGGGCTCACGAATGCCGATCTGGAGACCACCGGCCAGGTTTTCATTTCTGCCGACCTCTACGTGCCGGAAAGCTGGCGCCAGGCGGCGGGAGCAGGCGATGATGGCGTGACCGGCGTATATCAGGCGCCTTCACTCTGGGGCCAGTTCTCCAACAGCGAGGGCCAGGCCATCGGTTGGCCGATCCTCGGCTTTTCCAACATAAATGCCCAAGGCAGCACCACCGGTAAGATCGTCGTCTGGGACGACATCAACGGCGAGTGGAAAGACACAGGTGGAACCGTCAATTTCGGCGGATGGAACAATCTCCGTATCATCTACCAAGCAGATGACGAGAAGATCTTTCTTATGGCCAACGATGACTTGGTCTACACCATCGATCTGACCACCGGCTGCGATGGCGGCCCCTGCGATACCGAGGGCATACTCTCTCGGATGTTCCTCTCCAGCTACAACAATGGCACGCAGGGATACGAGACCTATTGGGCCAACGTCTTTACCGGCGTCGCTGACGACGAGATCGAGGAAGGCACGACTCACAACCGCAGTGTCCATTTGGAAGGAGATGGTGGGGTCGGCGATGGGACCGGCATCATTCACAACAATGTAACCATCAACGAAAGCCTGCAGATCAGCGAGAAGCGCGTGGCTTTCGGAGACAACATCCTCATCAAGGACGATCTCGTTCTGATAAACAACGCGGCCACGCAGGGCGGTTTGGATACGGCCGTTACGGTCGAAAGGGACGCCTTCGTCGACGAGCGTTCAACGCTCGGGGGCAATTTCAACATCCACGATGATCTCTATATCGCAGGCGTCATCTCGCCCGGCAATTCGGCGGGTATCACCAATATTGCCGGCGACTATACCCCTGACGCCAATGGCGCGACGGCGACCATGGAAGTGGATTTCGGCGCGACCAGCCATCAGGCTGGCGTGACCTACGATCAGATCAACATCGGTGGCGATGCGACCGGCACCACGCTCGTGCAACTCGTGCCCCTCGAAGGTACCAGCCTCGACGGCGGCATCGGCGATGTCAGCCAGGTCAAGCTCGTCACGGTTGCCGGCACGGTGGACGACGATGCGTTCGTTCTCGACAGGCGCTACGTAATGGGCGGCAAGGAAATCAAGCTGGTCACGCGAGACGAGGGCGGAACCACGATCTTCGCCCTAGACGCCGAGACGGTGGCTGAAGCCTTTGGCTTCGCCTCGCTGCCGGTTACCGCGGCAATGGCCGGCGACAAGCTGCTCGGCCGGTTCGTCGATCGCCGCGGCTTCGACTGGGCCAATGCGCCGCGGGCCTGGGCACGCGCGGTCGGTGGCGGCTTCGACATCGGCCGCAAGGAAGGCATCGGGGTTGACAGCAGCTTCGCCGGGGGGCTTGTCGGTCTCGATGTCATAGCCTTGCCGGCGCTGGGTCATGCCCGGGTCGGCATCCAGGCGGGATATGGTTATGCCGATGCCAAGTCCAAGCCGGGCCCCAGAATCAGTTCGGGCCTCGACCATATCGGCACGACCACAAATACGACCGCAGTGGGCGCCTATCTCACCCACGCCGATGCCAACTATTTCGCCGACCTGACGATCCAATATCGCTATCTGAGCATGGATGCCACGAACGGGATCAACCCCAACAAGTCCTCGGTCGACGGGCATGGGATCGATCTGGCGGGTGAAGTCGGCTACATGTACCCGCTCTATGACGGGGTGGCGCTCGTACCCACCGCTCAGCTCGTCTACCAGAGCTTGCACCTGGACAAGTTCAAGAGCGAAGAGCTGACCGTGAAATATGGAAGCGAGGACGTTCTGATCGGCCGGGCTACCGTGATGGCGCTGACCGCCTGGGATGGCGTGGTGGCCTATGGCGGATTTGGGGTCGCTGGCAACCTGTCGGGCTCCCTAAAGAGCAAGATCGCTGCCGGCGAGACGCTCAAGAGCAAGATGGGTGGCGCCAGGGCGGAGGTCGTGGCCGGTTTGCAAGCCGATCTTGCGTCGGGTGTTTCGATCAATGTCAGCGGCGAATACGGCGTGGGCTTCAGCAGCGATGTCGAGACATATCTCGGCAAGGCGGCGCTACAGGTCAGTTTCTAAGGAGTTCGCCCAACCATCGAGATCGAACCGGGCCTGTCACCGTCGGGTGGCAGGCCTTCCTATTTCAGGAGCCCGCGGCCTTGGAGAGCGCGACATGGGCGGCCACGATTTCGTTGAGGCCGGGCATCTCTGCATGGGGCACATGCCGGGAGGGGTCCCACAGGGCGGCGCTCTTCAAGGCGCGCCCGCAGTGCAGGAACACCTCGTCCACCTGAATGGCGATGACCGTGGCCGGCAGCCTGCCGTCTTTTGCAAAGCGCCGGAGAAGACCGGGATCGACGCTGATCGTGGCACGCCCGTTCACCCTCAGCGTTTCGGCCATGCCGGGAATGAAGAAGATCAGCCCGACCGCCGGATCGGCGAGGATGTTGCGCAGGCCATCAATCCGGTTGTTTCCCGGCCGGTCCGGCAGAGCAACGGTGTTCTTGTCGAGCACCTGGACGAAGCCGGGCTCGTCGCCCTTGGGCGAGCAGTCCATGCCGGCGCCGCTCCGGGTCGCCAGCACCAGGAACGGTGACTTGCTGATCAGCAGTCGGGCGTAAGGATCGATATGGTCGATCTGCTTGTGGCGAGCCCGCTCGCTCGGCTGGCCATAAAGGCTGCGCAACTCATCTTCCGTCGTGATCTTGTGGTCTTCGCGCATCGAAAATCCTGCGGGGCTGGCCAAGGGATGCACAAGATGCCCGACGAGCCGCAGCTGCCGCAAGGATTGGCGGGAAAAATTCCACCTCGTGGGCAGAATGCCGGCTGCTCTTGCCACTCGCCTGGGATCGGGGTAGCGCTGCCGCTGCAGAACGGCACACCTCTTCGCGGGGAAGAGGCAAATGAGGGCGCATGACGGTCTCCATCAGATTGGCAATCGGCAGCATCGTCATCGGCGTGGGGGTCTTCGCCCTCAAGCTCGCGGCGTGGTGGCTGACAGGCTCGATCGCCCTTTATTCGGACGCGCTCGAGAGCCTGGTCAATATTGCGGCCGCCGTCGCCGCGGTCCTTGCCCTCAGCGTCAGTGCGCGCCCGGCCGATCGCAACCACCCCTTCGGACATCACAAGGCGGAATATCTTTCGGCAGTGCTCGAGGGCGTGCTGATCGTCATCGCCGCCTTCTCCATTCTGAAAGAGGCGTATCTCGGCCTGAGCGAGCAGCGGGTGGCGGATCTTTCCGTGCCCGGGCTCACCCTCAACGGGGTGGCCACCCTGATCAATGCCGGCTGGGGTATGGTGCTGCTCCGGGCGGGTCGCCGGCGCCGCTCTCCAGCCCTTGTCGCCGACGGCAAGCACCTGTGGTCGGACGTGATCACTTCCGTCGGCGTGCTGCTCGGCCTAATTCTCGCGCGGGCAACCGGATGGCACGTTCTCGATCCGCTTCTCGCGGGGATCGTCGCGCTCAATATCCTGTGGATGGGGTACGGGCTCGTGCGGGAATCCGTTGGCGGCCTGATGGACGCTTCCGTCGATGCCGAGACGTTTTCCCGGATCCGTGCGATTATCTCCGAGCACGCGGCCGGTGCGATCGAGGTGCATGATCTGAAGACGCGGCAGGCGGCCCGGGTGACATTCGTCGAGCTTCACCTGGTGGTACCGGGTGACATGACGGTGGCAGCTTCGCACCACATATGCGACCGGATCGAGCAGGCGCTAAGCGCCGAGTTCGACAATGTCGAGGCCATCATCCATGTCGAGCCGGAAAACGAGGCGAAGCTGCGCGGCGTGGTCGTGCTGCACTCACCATGAGAAAGACACCCGATCGACGGCTTTCGCCACATTTTGAGTGTTCTATGAGAAACTGTGGCACCGAATATCCTCACATCACGGCATCGAGGAAACTGATCTCATGACCATAAGGGCTATGCTCATGGCCGCCGCGGCCCTGGCTCTTCTCTCGGCACCGGCGGCCGCGCAGCAGAGCGTGCCGCCCGCCGCGGCAAGCTGGCTGCGCTGCGCGGCCCTGGGCGCGCTCGCCGAGCGGGGGGCGCCCGATGCCATGAGCAAGAAAGCGTCGGCCGCGGTCCACGCCCGCTACCGCGACCTTTTCGTCGCCTATATGGTGGCCTTGGAGGGCAAGAAGGTCGACCCGCGCGTGGTCGGGACGCGGGTGGCCGGCACCATCCAATCCCTGATCGCCGAGCGGCGGGGGCTTAACAGAACGGAGCAGCCGATCTTGCTGGCCTGTCTCAAAGACTTGGACCGCCTGACAGCGAATGTTCCGGAAACGGTGAGAAAAATGGTCGCGGCCACTCCGCGTCCCACACAGACCACCATGCACCGGGACATGTGGGCGACTTGCGCAGTGGCGCTGCAATGGTCGCTTGAGTCGGGCTTGACCAGCGATCCGGAGGCGCGGGCGGCCGCACGGCGCTACCATCAGCTGTTTCAGGGTGCCGCCAAGCAGCAGGGGCTGAGCGATGCGGAGATCGAGAACGGGTTGAAAGAGCTGAAGGCGATCGCTGCGAAGAAGTCGCCGAACGATCTGAAGTCGGCAATCACCAGCTGTGTGCGCGAGAAGCCCTAGGGCTACTGGGGACTGATTGCTGCACGATCCGCCCTTGTCGATTATTCTGTTCCGTATTGTCGGGTAACGAGTGGGGTGCCCAAGGAATGTTTTCGTCGGTTCTGATAGCCAACCGCGGCGAGATCGCGGTGCGTGTGATGCGGACGGCCAAGCGGCTGGGGCTGCGCACCATCGCCGTCTATTCCGACCAGGACGCGGCGGCCCTGCACGTGCGGCTGGCGGATGAAGCCTACAGGATCGGCCCGGCCGAAGCCGCACGGAGCTATCTCAGGGGCGATCGGATCATTGAGGTCGCGCGCGAGGCCGGCGCCGACTGCATCCATCCCGGCTATGGGTTTCTCTCCGAGAATGCGGAATTCGCCGAAGCCTGCGCAGACGCCGGCATCGCCTTTGTCGGACCGCCCCCGGCGGCGATCCGCGCCATGGGACTCAAGGATGCGGCCAAGGCCCTGATGCAGCAAGCCGGCGTGCCGGTGGTGCCGGGCTATCACGGCGACGTGCAGGGCGATGCCTTCCTGAAGCAGAAGGCCTACGAACTCGGCTATCCCCTGATCATCAAGGCGGTGGCCGGCGGCGGGGGCAAAGGCATGCGCCGGGTCGACCGGCATCAGGACTTCGCCGACGCTTTGGCGGCTTGCCAGCGCGAGGCCCGCTCGGCGTTTGGCGATGATCGCGTGCTGATCGAGCGTTTCCTGAGCAAGCCCCGCCACATCGAGGTTCAGGTCTTCGGTGACGCCCACGGCCATGTGGTGCATCTGTTCGAGCGCGACTGCTCGCTCCAGCGCCGCCATCAGAAGGTCATCGAGGAGGCGCCAGCCCCGGGCATGACGCCGGCCATGCGCAGCCGCATGGGCGAGGCCGCGGTCGCCGCGGCCAAGGCGGTTGGCTACCAGGGCGCGGGCACCGTCGAGTTCATCGTCGATGCGAGCGATGGCCTGCACGAAAATGCCTTCTATTTCATGGAGATGAACACGCGACTGCAGGTCGAGCATCCGGTGACCGAGGCCATCACCGGGCTCGATCTCGTCGAGCTGCAGCTGAGGGTCGCGGCCGGCGAGCCGCTATCCTTCGACCAGCAGGCGCTTGGGGTGCCGGTCGGCCACAGTGTGGAAGCCCGCCTCTATGCGGAGGATCCCGCGCACGGCTTCCTGCCGCAGACGGGCCGGCTCGCCCGCCTGAGCTGGCCCGAGGACCGGGAGGGCCTCCGCATCGACACCGGAGTGGAGGAGGGCGCCGAGATCAGCCCGTATTACGACCCGATGATTGCCAAGCTGATCGTCTGGGGCGCCGACCGGGACCAGGCGCTCGCCCGCCTTGGCCAAGCCCTGCGCGAAACCACCATCCTCGGCATCAAGACCAATCTGGGCTTTCTCGAGCGCCTCGTCGCATTCAGGCCGTTCGTGGATGAAAGCTTCGATACCGGACTGATCGACGCCCGCATAGACGCCCTGGTGCCGGATGTCTCGCTGGCCCTGCGCGACGGGTTGGCCGCCGGCCTCTGGCTCGCGCATCTCAAATCGCTCAACACGGCACGCGAGAGCATGCTCTCGGACGAGCCCGGCTCGCCCTGGTCGCTTATGAACGGCTGGACCTTGGGCGGCGAGGCGCGCAGCAGGCTGGACCTGCTCATCAACGGCGAGGCGGTCGGCCTCGATCTCGTATGGCGACGTGACGGCGCCCTGTTGGTCGGCAGCACGGAGGTGGAGGTGAACGAGGTTGCGGTGAGCGACGGGCAGGTACGGGCCGTCATTGCCGGCCAGTCGGAGACCGCGATCATGCTCGACGAGGGAAACGCGGTCTATGCCCAGTGGCGCGGTCATCACCTGGAGATCCGCGCCCAGGACCTGCTGGATCGGGATGCCGAGGCCGCCGAAGGAGAAGCGGTGATCCGGGCGCCCATGTCCGGTAAGTTGATCCGGCTTCTGGTTGCGGAAGGCGAGGCGGTTGAGCGCGGCGCCAGGCTTGCCATTCTCGAGGCCATGAAAATGGAGCATGCATTGGTGGCGCCCACGTCGGCCGTCGTGCGCACCCTCGGTGCTCAGGAAGGCCAGCAGCTGGCAGAGGGGCACGTGATCGCCGTGCTCGAAACACCCGAGGCTGCCGCATGACGGCTGCGCAGTCACGCCTGTGACAATTCGGCCACATATGGCCTATTGCGCCGCTGCAGTGTTCCGCCGATAGTGCGGAACGATCCTGATCGCGGCTCTTGGGGAAGGCTGCGGTGGGCAGGATCGGGGGAGTGTGGGGAAAGAACTATGTTGGCATCCATCGCTGCGGTGAAAGCCGCATGCGGGACGCGACGCGCGCTCATCAGTGGGGCAGTGATCGGTCTCGTGTCGGGAGCGCTGCTGACGGCAACGCTCACATTCGATCTTCTATCGGGGCCTCGGGAACGGCTCTCGATCGAGAAGAAACCCGAAATGATCATCATCGACCCGCGGAGCCGCTACTCCGGCACCAGGATCGTGTGACGGGGTGAGGTCGCTCCGGCTGAGCTCCCTCAGCTCGGCTGTGGGCTCGCTGACCGCTGGATCACGTCGGCGAGTATCGCCGGCTGCTGAGCGCCCATCACCGCATATCGGCCGTCGATGATGAAGCAGGGCACGCCGGTGATGCCGGCCTGGCGCGCCGCATTGATCTCGCCGCGGACGGCCACGAGCTCGTCATCGCCGGCGATGAGGCGCTCGGCGTCCGCACGGTCCAGGCCCACGTCGTCTGCCGCATCGGCCAGCACTTGCCGATCGCCAAGGTCGGACCCTTCCTCGAAATAAAGAGCAAACAGCCGCTCGACGAGCGCATCTTGCGCCAAAGCATCTCCTGCAGCCCAGTGAATGAGCCGGTGCGCGGTGAGCGTGTTCGGCGACCGGGTGATTCGCTCGAAGGCGAAGGCGATACCGACCTCAGCGCCGGCGGCCGCCAACTGAACGTGCATTTCGGCAAGGCGGCCACCCGAGCCGAACTTTCGTTCGAGATAGGCCTTGCGATCCACGCCTTCCGCCGGAATCGTGGGATCGAGCTGGAAGGGATGCCAGCGCACTGCAGCCGAGACATCGGGCACTATGGTAAGGGCCTTGGCCAGCCGGCGCTTGCCCACATAGCACCAGGGGCAGACCACGTCGGACACGACATCGATGGTGATAGGGCGTTGAGTGGACATGGGATTACTCCTTAGGGCCCGGCCCTGCTCGATTGCTCGGCGACCGCACCAGGCGGCATCAGCGCCACGAGGGCGGACCGCTTCACCTTGCCGTTCGGCGTCCGTGGCAGCTCCGCGACCGCATAGGCAGCCCGTGGCAGCTTGTAAGCGGCAAGTTCGCCCGCTGCGAAATCCAGCAGCGCCCGAGGTGTCAGCACCTTGCCGGGCTTGACGACAAAAAAGGCCGCAATGACAGACACATCACTGCGAACCTTCACTTCCGTCACCGCCACGTCGGCAACGGCGGGGTGACGGCCGAGCACGGATTCGACTTCCAGCGGTGATACCCGGTAGCCGAACGCATTCATGATATCGTCGGCCCGGCCTTCGAACCATAGATAGCCATCGTCGTCGAAACGGCCAAGGTCGCCTCCGATGAACCAGTCGCCCCGGAACGCCAGTGCCTCTTCCCGGGGCCGGTTCCAATAGCCCAGCATCAGGCCCGGGTCGGACCGGTGCACGGCAATAAGGCCTGAGCGGTTCGGCGGCAGGGGCTCGGTGCTGTCGCTGCCGGCATCCAGGATCGCCACTGCGCGGCCCGGCTGCGGTTTGCCGACGGCCCCGGGCTTGGGTGGCACGCTGGGCGAGGACGAGATGTAGGTCGAGATCTCGCTCATCCCAAGGGCTTCATACAGCACGAGCCCGGTTCGCTCACGCCAAGCTTGCGCCAGGGACTGCGGCAAGGCCTCGCCGGCCGTGAGCGCGTGGCGCAAGGGCGCCAGGCTCCCCGGCGCGAGCGCGCCATATTTCAGCATCTGCCGATAGAGGGTCGGCACCGCCGCCATGATGGTGGCTCCGTAACGTCCGATCAGCTTCGGCCAGACCGAAATGTCCTTTGGCCCGGTATAGACGATGGTGGTCAAGCCGTTGGCCCATGGGTCAAACAGCCCGCTGCCGAGCGTGTAGGTCCAGTTGAACGCGCCCGCGTGTAGGACGACGTCGTCCTCCGCGTAGCCGTACCAGCCCCGATACATGGGCCGCCGGCCCCAAACGGCGCGCTGGGCGTGTAAAACCCCCTTTGGCCTGCTCTGGGTGCCAGAGGTGTAGATGAGGAAGGCCGGATCATCAGCCTTCGTCTCCGCGTAGTCGCCGCGCGGCGCCTGCTTGAGCGCGGCGATGCGGTCGGGGCCGATCACTCCGGTGCCGTCCGGCAGGTCGGGCAGCGGCAAGGTTCCGTCGGTCACGACGGCGGCGGCGCCGGCATCGGCGATGAGGAACCCCGCTTCGCGCCCCGAGAGCATGGCGGACGCCGGGATGGGCACGAGCCCGGCCGCATTGGCGCCGAAAAACAGGAGAGCATAATCGGCGCTGTTGCCCATGCGCAGGAAGATGCGGTCTCCCCGCGCAAAGCCGCTGCGGCGCAAACCTTCGGCGATGCGGAGAACCTCGTCTTCCAGGGCTGCATAGCGCCAGCGGCTACTCGCTTCCACCTCGTTCGCATCCTCTGCCACGATCAAGGCGACCGCTTCAGGACACGTTCTTGCGCTCTCGGCAAGACAGTAGCGGGCGAGGTTGAACGAGCGCGGCGGCAGGGGGGCGGAATAGGTCAGCGGCATGCCGGGACATTAGACCGAATCCTGCGCGGGCGCAGCCAGATCATGGCGATGGTGATGCCCTCCCAGCCTTACGAGGGAGCCCGCCACCAGGCATCAATCTGATAGCCGTAAAGCGGGGTTAGCGCGGGATGCTCGATATGTTTCCAGCGCGCCACCCACTGGGCAGGCGGGTGGAAGAGAGGGACCACGTAAAGGCCCGACATCAAGACCCGGTCCAGCGCGCGAGTCGCCGCCATCAGCTCATGGCGGCTGGCGGCCGCGACCATCCTGGCGATCAACGCATCGACCGCCGGGCTCTCGACCCCCATGTAATTGCGCGTGCCGGGATGGTCTGCCCCGTATGACCCCCAGTAAAACGCCTGCTCGTTGCCTGGCGACAGGGAATTTGCCCAGGTATAGGGGATGACGTCGAAGTCGTAGTCCGATAGGCGGGCCTGGAACTGGCTCGAATCCACCTGCCGGATGCGAGCGGTGATGCCGACGCTGGCCAACATCCGCGCATAGGCCAGCGCCAACCGCTCCATATCCAGGGTCGTGGTCAGGATTTCGAAGGTGAATGGCTTGCCGGTCGCTTTGTCGACCAGCTGCGGTCCGCGGATGGTGAAACCTGCCGCTCGCAGGAGATCGAGCGCCTGCCGCTGGCTTTCCCGATCCCTGCCGCTGAGCGAGCCCTCCGGAAGACGGTAGGTGCCCTCGAGGACGTCAGGCCGCACCGCTCCCGGAAAGGGCGCGAGCAGCGCCCGCTCGTCCTCACTTGCCGGCCGTTGTGCCGCCGACAGCTCCGAGCCGGCGAAATAGCTGTCGGTGCGCACGAACTGATCGAAATAGAAATTGCGGTTGATCCAGGCGGCGTCAAACAGCTTGAGCAGCGCCTCGCGGACGCGAATGTCGGAAAACGGCGCCCGACGCGTGTTGAACACGAAGGCGGAAAGCGGGGCTGGCAGGCCGGTCCTGAACGCTTCCTTCTTCACGTCCCCCCGCACGGCTGCGGGAAAATCGAAGCCTTTCATCCAGCGGCCGGGGTCGGTTTCCAGCAAGACGTCGACCAGCCCCTTCTTGAACGCCTCAAAGGCACTGTTCACGTCGCGGAAATAGACCAGCCGGATCTCGTCGAAGTTGTGGCGTCCGCGGTTGAGGGCGAGGTCCCGTCCCCAGTAGTCGGGGTTGCGCCGGTAGGTGATGGAAGCGCCTGGCCGAACCTCCGCCACCACGTAAGGTCCGCTGCCCAGCGGCCGCTCGAGCGAGGTCAGGTCGAAGCGGCCCTTGTCATAGCGGTGCTTGGGGAGCACAGGCATGAGGCCGAGGATGAGAGGCAGCTCGCGGTCCTGCGCATCGCGGAACACGAAGCGGACGCTGCGCGGTGCGAGCGGCTCGGCCAGCTCAACCTTCTGATAGTATATGCGCAGATTGGGACGGCCCTGGTCGCGCTGCACCTCCCAGGAGAAGATGATGTCTTCGGGGGTGACCGGGGTGCCATCGGCAAAGCGGGCCAACGGGTTCAGCGCGAAGGTGACGGAACGGCCATCCGGCGCCAGATCGATGGTTTCCGCAATCAGGCCGTAAAGCGTGAAGGGCTCCTCGCGACCCCGTGCCATGAGGCTCTCGAATACATAATCCCTGAGGCCGCTCGGCGCCTGGCCGCGCAGGATGAAGGGATTGAGGCTGTCGAAGGTGCCGACCACGGGCAAGGTGAGGGTGCCGCCCTTCGGCGCTTCGGGATTGACGTAATTGAAATGGCTGAATGTTGCGGGATAGAGCGGCTCGCCATGCATTGCGATGCCGTGGGCCGGCGCGCTTTGGGCGGGCGATGGCCAGCCCGCGAGTAGGGCGCCACAGCTCCAGCCTGCCGCCAGCAGAGCCAGTGTGAGCCGCGCGCCGTTTCCCCGCTTAGTGGGCCTTCCGCGCGGCAAGCCGGTAAACGCCCTGCTGCTCGTCGAACCTCTCGAACATCTCCTGAACCTGCGGATGGCGAACGGGCTCGCCGCTGTCGTCTCTGAGCAGGTTCTGTTCTGAAACATACGCTATGTACTCGCTGTCGTCGTTTTCAGCGAGCAGATGGTAGAAGGGCTGGTCTTTACGCGGCCTTATGTCCTCAGGGATGGACAGCCACCATTCCTCGCTGTTGGAGAAGATCGGATCGACGTCGAAGATCACACCGCGGAAAGGAAACACGCGGTGCTTAACCACCTGCCCAATCTGGAACTTCGCGGTTCGGTTGATCTGAGTCATCGCTTTCAATCGCTACCATCCTACAGCCGCGCTTGCCAAGATCCATCCGCATTGCGCCGCTCGCCCGGATGGGAGCGGGTGGGGAGGATTCTGCAATGCGGTCGGATAAGTGTTCCGCAATACGGCATATGCGCCGCGCATGGCAAGAGCCAATCGCCGCATGCCTGGTCGATACCAGCCTCTAGATCCCAATTCCCTGCTGCATGATGGCGCGCCTCAGCGGCCCCAAGCGGCTCAGGGCCTGCAGTGCCACGGCCCGCGCTGCCTGGGCGGGCAGCAGGCCCGATAGGAGCGAGCGGTTCATGAGGTCGACACCGATGCCGCGGGGCAGAATATCCCGGTGACGGGCCTGGTCATAGGCCGCAAGCTGCGCCTCGTCGCCGGGGTCTTCGCCAAAGGCCAGCGCGTCGGCGATCTGCCAGGCTGCCGCCTTTGCATCCCGCACGCCGAGATTGAGCCCCTGTGCCCCTATGGGCGGGAGAACGTGACCTGCTTCGCCGACCAGGAACACGCGCTTGGCTGCGAATTGTCTAGCGATCAGGGTTTTTGCGGCGAAGGCATGCCTGGGACCGATGCCGCCGATCTCCCCGAGATCCTCCCCCACATGCTGCTGGAGTTCGGCAGCAAAGGCCCGGTCATCAAGGGCCATCAGCCGCTCAACCTCCAGAGGACTGTCCATCCAGACCAGGCTGGAGCGGTTGCCGGGCAGCGGCACCGTGGTGAGGGGGCCGCAGCGCCTGTGACGCTCGGTCGAGCAGTCGTGATGCGGCTCGGAATGCGCGAAAGTCGTGGCTATCGCCTGCTGCTGGTAGACAGTGCCATAGGTTTTGATGCCGGCAGAGCTCCGGCAAGGGGAGCCCGCACCGTCCGCGGCGATGATGGCGCGGGCGCTGAGGCATCGCCCATCCGACAGGTGCGCAAGCGTGTACCCATTCCGCGGCTCGAGCCATCGGACGACGGCATCGTCGTAGACCGTAATGTCCTGCCCGGCGATCAGCGTCTGCAGCGCTTGGCTAAGAGCCTCGTTGGGGATGTTCCAGCCGAACGGCTGATCGCCAAGCTCGCGCGCATCGAAGGTGACGCTGGGCGACCGCACCAGCCGGCCGGTCTCGTCGATGAGCCGCAGACGCCAGAGCGGAGCCGCTTCACCGATGAGCGCACCGGGCCATACGCCCAGCAATTCGAGAATCGCCAGGCTGCTCTGCATCAAAGCGGCCGTGCGCGGGTCAACCTCAGCCCGCCGGGTACCGGGCACGTGGGCTGGCCTCAGCCCGCGTGCGACGAGCAGGGCACAAGCAGTGAGCCCGGCAGGGCCGGTGCCGACCACGACCACGTCATGGCGGGGGTCGTCCTCGCGCATCATCTCAAGCCTGGCAGCCTCCCCGTTGCGAAACACCTCTCACGGCAGAGGTGCCCCGGTCGAGCGCACAAGGCAACTCCTTTAACAGGACTTGCCCGCGGTGGCCAGACTCGAGGCCCCTGCTATGCCGGCAGTGGGAAGTCCCAATCCGGTGCCGGAAGGATCAAGGGATCATCCTCCATAGACGGCTTGGTATGAACCACAGAGACGTCGAGCTCTTTGAGCAGCGCAAGCTCCGCCTCCTTATAGCCGAGGCCGCTGTCCCGCAGCTCGCGCCACACATCGCTCTGGACGTTCAGGGAGGTGAGCAGGCGATCTGATGCGGAATCGTGAAGGAGGACGTCGACGGCAGGAACGCGTTCTCTGCCGCTGACAGCAAGCTCATCACTCAAGACGTTGAACTGGAACTCAACATACGGTTGCGCTGGCTCGATGGTGTTTGGCAACAGGGCACCGTGCTCGGGGACGGCGGTGCCTTTCGGAAGGACCAGCGTCACTGCGTCGTGCTGAGGATTGAAGCGCCAAAAGCCATGGGGAATCGCGCTATCGGATGTGCCGTCGACGATAATGTTGCGGCCGGCTTCGGGCGTCAAAGCGACGCCGCAGAACATTCGCTGCCCATCTTCATACGGCGCGCAGAATGTGCTGTACCCGGTCTTGGCTTGATAGGCATAGCCGTATTTGGCCGCTGTTGCCACGGTAACGGTGGACGGTATGTCGTCGGCTGTGTACGTCACAGTAAGTATTCCTGTAAAAAAGATCACGATATATTTTTGATAGATAGAATAATAGGGATAAACCTACGCCTGTTTTCCTCCCCTCGGTTGCACAAAAAATAAGACCAGGTCGTGAGCGCACTCCCGGTCGTCAGTTCGCGAGATCCGATAAGTCCTCAGCGGCCTTGACCAGGTGAACAGCCTGGGCCGATTGCGCATCGGCCGCAAGCAGCTCATCAGGGGCATCGGCATCGGTCAGTGGTCGCGTCGCCGCCGCTGCGGCTCCGGGCTCCCGCAGGCGGGACCCACCCTTGAAGATCAGGGATGCTTCGAGCATGGCGAGCTCTCGTTGTGCGGAGGGCGGCTCGATCCGTTCACCACAAAAATCCTGCATGAACTCTTTTGGTCGCCACCACCACCGCGGATCCAGAACCAGGCTTCCGACCGGTCGCTGCAGCTCGCCCTCGTGCCATTTCAGGAACACAACGGACTTGTCATTCTCCGTTCTCATAAGCGAGAACGAGAGCTTCGAGCGCGCGTCGGCGGAAGCGGTCGACAGCAAGAACTCCGTCAGGGACCGCCCATCGGGCAGGGTGAACTCGACCTGGTGCACGCGCGGGGTGAAATTGACGTAATGAGGATGCACCTCATTTGCCGCAGCGAGGTTGAATTCTGCTGTGCCTGGCTTACTCGGCGACATGCTGATCACGCACGAGATGTCGGCGCCATCTTTCCCCAGCCGGCATGTGGTCAGACCTTTATTGCGAAAACCAGCCGCCGCCTCATCCAGGTCGGCAATAGTGTGGAGTGGTTTATAGCTGGAATCCATTGCCATTTGTTACTCATGAAATGGAAAGATCATCTATGGGGTTACTGATATATGACTTAGCGCCAATCGGATTTCCATCAGATAATTCCGGATGGTCTTGCAAGCGATTCTGCAATGTCGTCAAGGCTTTTTGGACCAGCTCAGGCCGTTGGGCGAGCCGCTCCGAGGGATGACCGCCGCCATCGCCGCATTCGATTTCCCCGGAGCTGCTCTGCACCACGATGGCCGGCGACGTCACCTCCGCTCCAGCGCCTTGATCGACAAGGCTTGCAAGCCATTGGAGGGGTTTATCGTCCTGAGGCTCCACGTCCGAGGCGGCCTTTTCGTCGGTTGTCATGAAAGGCGTCCGTTTCCCATCAGCGGGCTCGTTCACGCCATGTCCATGAAGGAAAAAACCGGTTCCTGAAGAATCTCTGTCTTATAGTGGAACGAGGTTGTTGCCTTTGATCGCATTTGACCTTCGGTATGATCATCGTCCGGCCAGTATGTCGGGGCCAGCGACAAGGTCCCGAGAACATGCGGCGCGTCACCGTCATAATGCATGACCGTAAATTCCAAGCCGGCTTCGCCCTCAGAGCGTTCCCACGTCAGGTAAATGCGAGGCTGGTCCGGGCTATCTGCGACAGGCCACCGGCTGCCGTCCTCTGGTGTCGCGGTGCCCGCTTTTACCACCAAGCCGATCACGTCCTCGGACGGGTCGAAGCCGTGATAAGTCACGGGTACGCTCGGTTCGCGTGTTGCATCGAATTTTACGATCTCGGGCTTGTTCGGTGTGAGAAGGACGTTCCGGGCATTGGGAGCGGTCATTGCTGGGGCTCTCCGTCGATTGGCTTGCTGTGGCTGCGGGCCGCTAGCTCAACGCGTGCAGATCGGCCGCAGCATCCGAGCTGGCGGCCAGAGGCTGATACTCCAGCACGACCGGATCTTCGGACGCGGATACGAGGCGCGCGAGGATCTTCTCCAAGTAGTCGTTGAGGTCGTCTGGGTTCAGGCAGGTGAGCGCTTCGAGCTCGGCTGGAATGGACATCTTGGACCCGCCCGCTTGACTGTCTCCGGCCTGGCCTGCTTCATGTGTCCGCGCCGGCTCGATGCCGTCGGAAGCGACTGTGGGCCCCGTGGCGTTTCCTGGTTGGGCATTCATGATCTTGTCCCTTGCCTATTTTCCCACGGCGTCGTTACTGTGGCTGTGATTGTGGCGCCCTTGCGAAATTTGCGCGCCTACACCATGGCGTGACGGCCGTCTGTCTGGACTCGTTGCCGCCTCGTGCTCGGGATGTTATGCAGCATTCCGTCTGATGGCCTCGGTGAGGCACCGCTTCAATTTGGATCCGCAATGAGTGTCGACGAAAAGACAGTCCGCCACATCGCGCGCCTGGCACGGATCGCCGTGACCGACGATGAAGCCCGCGCCCTGCAGGGGGAGTTGAGCGCGATCCTGAACTGGGTCGAGCAACTGGACGAGGTCGACACCAGCGGGGTTGAGCCCATGACCAGCGTGGTCGCGACCGCCATGAAGATGCGCGATGACACGGTGACGGACGGGAACGATCCGGAAGCGGTGGTGCGCAACGCGCCCGTTTCCGACGACGACTATTTCGTGGTCCCCAAGGTCGTCGAATAACCGGCCAGCGAAGGAAGACGCAGCGTGACCGATCTCACACGGCTGACCATTGCCGAAGCCCGCGCCGGCCTCAAGGCCAAGGAATTCACCGCCACCGAGCTGACTTCGGCCTATCTTGCGGCCATGGAGGCGGGCAGGGCCCTGAATGCCTATGTGGCTGAGACGCCCGAGCGGGCGCTTGCCATGGCGCGGGGCTCGGACGAGCGCCTGGCCGCCGGAGGGGCGGGGCCGCTCGAAGGCATTCCGCTCGGCATCAAGGACCTGTTCTGCACGCGCGATGTGCACAGCCAGGCCTGCTCCCACATTCTCGACGGCTTCAAGCCCCCCTACGAGTCGACCGTGACGGCCAATCTGTGGGCTGACGGCGCGGTGATGCTCGGCAAGCTCAACATGGACGAGTTCGCCATGGGCTCGTCCAATGAGACCTCCTATTACGGCCCGGTCATCAATCCCTGGCGGGCGAAGGGCAGCAATACGAGCCTGGTGCCGGGCGGATCGTCCGGTGGCTCGGCGTCCGCGGTTGCCGCCTGGCTGTGTGCGGGGGCGACCGCAACCGATACCGGCGGCTCCATTCGCCAGCCCGCAGCCTTCACCGGCACCGTCGGCATCAAGCCTACCTATGGCCGCTGCTCGCGCTGGGGCATCGTGGCCTTCGCCTCCTCCCTCGATCAGGCGGGCCCGATCACCCGCGACGTGCGCGATGCGGCCATCATGCTCAAGTCCATGGCGAGCGTCGACCCGAAGGATACGACCAGCGTCGATCGGCCGGTGCCGGACTATGAGGCCGCCATCGGCCGGAGTATCAAGGGCCTGAAGGTGGGCGTGCCCAGGGAATACCGTGTCGACGGCATGCCGGAAGAGATCGAGCGGCTGTGGCTTGAGGGGGTGGAATGGCTGAAGGACGCCGGCGCCGAGATCCGCGAAGTGTCGCTGCCCCACACGAAATACGCGCTTGCCGCCTATTATATCGTCGCACCGGCCGAGGCCTCGTCCAACCTCGCCCGCTATGACGGGGTGCGCTATGGCCTGAGGGTCAATGGCGACGACATCATCGACATGTACGAGAAGACCCGTGCGGCCGGTTTCGGCGCCGAGGTCAAGCGGCGCGTGCTGATCGGCACCTATGTGCTCTCGGCCGGCTATTACGACGCCTATTACCTCAAGGCGCAGAAGGTGCGTACGCTGATCGCCCGCGACTTCGAGCAGGCCTTCAGCGAGGTGGACGTGCTGCTGACGCCGACTACGCCGAATGCCGCCTTCGCGCCCGGCGCGATCACCGATCCCCTCAGCATGTATCTCAATGACGTGTTCACGGTGACGGTCAACATGGCGGGCCTGCCGGGCATCTCCGTGCCGGCTGGCCTTTCCGGGCAGGGGCTGCCGCTGGGGCTGCAGCTCATTGGCCGCCCGTTCGACGAGGAAACCTTGTTCCGCACCGCCCATGTACTGGAATCGGCCGCCGGCTTCCAGGCGGAACCCGAACGCTGGTGGGTGTGAAGCCATGAGCAAGAGCCCCGCCGAATGCCAGGATATGAGCGACCTCCGCGCGGAGATCGACCGTATCGACGAGGCGCTGGTGGCGCTTCTGGCCGAGCGCACCCGCTATGTGGACCGGGTGGTGGAGGTGAAGACCGCGTTGGGGCTCCCGGCACTGATCGAGGCGCGGGTCGAGGAGGTGGCCAGCAGGGTGCGGTCGCTGGCGGCCGCTTCGGGCGTGGATGCGGACTTTGCCGAGCGCCTGTGGCGCATGATGATGGACCATTTCATCGCTTATGAAGAGGCGAAGCTCGGGCGCTAACACCGTTTGCCCGATCGCAAGAAGCGGATGCAGGGATGATCGAGGACACCAGAACTGTAGACCAATCGAGGCTCATCAGCGGCGCGACGGGCGATTGGGAAGTGATCATCGGGCTCGAGGTGCATGCTCAGGTCACCTCCGATGCCAAGCTGTTCTCCGGCGCGTCGACCGCCTTCGGGGCCGAGCCCAATGCCAATGTGTCGCTGGTGGACGCGGCCATGCCCGGGATGCTGCCGGTCATCAACCGCTTCTGCGTGGAGCAGGCGGTCAAGACCGGCCTCGGGCTCAAGGCGAAGATCAATCACCGTTCGGTCTTCGACCGCAAGAACTACTTCTATCCCGACCTGCCGCAGGGCTACCAGATTTCCCAGTACAAGCAGCCGGTGGTGGGCGAGGGCCATATCCTGCTCGACATGCCCAATGGCGAGGTGGTGAAGGTCGGCATCGAGCGGCTGCACCTGGAGCAGGATGCCGGCAAATCCCTGCACGATCAGCACCCCACCATGTCCTATGTGGACCTCAACCGCTCGGGCGTCGCGCTGATGGAGATCGTCTCCAAGCCCGACATGCGCTCCGCCGACGAAGCCAAGGCCTATGTCGGCAAGCTGCGCACCATCCTGCGCTATCTCGGCACCTGCGACGGCGACATGGAGAAGGGTAATTTGCGCGCCGACGTGAACGTCTCGGTACGGCGGCCGGGCGAGCCCTTCGGCACCCGTTGCGAGATCAAGAACGTGAATTCGATCCGCTTCATGGGCCAGGCCATCGAATACGAGGCGCGCCGGCAGATTGGCATCCTGGAGGATGGAGGCTCCATCGACCAGGAGACGCGCCTGTTCGACGCCCGCAAGGGCGAGACCCGCTCCATGCGCTCCAAGGAGGAGGCGCACGACTACCGCTACTTCCCCGATCCGGATCTTCTTCCGCTGGAAGTCGAGGAGGCCTGGATTACGGAAATCAAGGCGAGCCTGCCGGAGCTGCCGGATGAGAAGAAGCAGCGCTTCATGAGCGATTACGGCCTCAACGCCTATGACGCAGGCGTGCTGGTGGCCGACCGCGACATGGCCGATTATTTCGAGGCGGTGGCGAAGGGACGGGATTCCAAGCTCGCGGTGAACTGGGTGACCGGCGACCTTGCCGCCCATGCCAATGCCCGCAACACGGGCGTGCTGGAGCTCGGCATCTCAGCCGATCACCTGGGCGAGCTCATCGACCTGATCCAGGACGGCACCATTTCCGGCAAGATCGCCAAGGACGTGCTGGCCATCATGGTGGAGGAGGGCGGCTCGCCCAAGGCCATCGTCGAGCAGCGCGGCCTCGTCCAGGTCACCGATATCAGCGCGCTCGAAGCCATCATCGACCAGGTGATCGCCGCCAATCCCGGTCAGGTCGAGCAGGTGAAGACCAAGCCCAAGACCATCGGCTGGTTCGTGGGCCAGGTGATGAAGCAGAGCGGCGGCAAGGCCAATCCGCAAGCGGTCAACGAATTGCTCAAGACCAAGCTCGGGGTGGAGTAGGGAGCGGGCTAACCCGACCCACCTTCGGCCCCTCAAGGGGAGGGAAGTGGGGCGCAGGCTGAGATATCCCTCCCCGGAACGGGGAGGGTGGCCGCCGCAAGGCGGCCGGGCGGGGGTCAATATCGGGTGAGATCTGAAGGTACGCTAGAGGAGGAGACTTGATGGCCACGCTTCGCTCGAGCCTGTCTGTCAGCGCGCCGGAATTCAGGACCAATGCGGCGGCCATGGCGGACCTGGTGGCGGATCTCGCGGCCAAGCGGGCGGAAGCCGCGCAAGGCGGGCCGCAGAAGGCACGCGACCGACACGTGGCCCGCGGCAAGCTCCTGCCGCGGGACCGGGTGATGCAGCTGATCGACCCGGGCTCGCCCTTCCTCGAGCTGTCGAGCCTTGCGGCCTACGGCCTCTACAGCGGCGATATCCATGGCGCCGGGCTGATCACCGGCATCGGCCGCGTTGAAGGCCGCGAATGCATGATTGTGTGCAATGATGCCACCATCAAAGGCGGCACCTACTACCCCATGACGGTCAAGAAGCATCTCCGCGCCCAGGAGATCGCCCTGCAGAATCGGCTGCCCTGCATATATCTCGTCGACTCCGGCGGTGCGAACCTGCCCAACCAGACCGACGTCTTCCCCGACCGCGAGCATTTCGGCCGCATCTTCTACAATCAGGCCAACATGTCGGCGGCCGGCATTCCGCAGATCGCGTGCGTGATGGGCTCCTGCACCGCGGGCGGCGCCTATGTGCCGGCCATGTCGGACGAAACCGTCATCGTGAGGCGCCAGGGCACCATCTTCCTGGGCGGCCCGCCCTTGGTGAAGGCGGCCACGGGCGAAGTCGTCTCGGCCGAGGACCTGGGCGGCGCCGACGTGCATGCCCGCCAGTCCGGCGTTGCCGACCATTACGCGCTGGACGACCGGCACGCGCTCGCCATCGTGCGCTCGATTGTCGCCGGTCTCAACCGGCGCAAGCAAATCGACATCGCGGTGCGCGAGTCGGTCGAGCCGCTCTACGACCCGGAGGAGATCAACGGCATCGTGCCGAAAAGCCTCTCGGTGCAATACGACATCCGCGAGGTCATTGCGCGCCTGGTCGACGGCTCCGTCTTCGATGAATGGAAGGCGCTTTACGGCACCACGCTGATCACCGGCTTTGCCCATATCTGGGGCATTCCCGTCGGCATCCTCGGCAATAACGGCATCCTTTATTCCGAATCCGCCCAGAAGGGCGCCCATTTCATCGAGCTGTGCTGTCAGCGCCGTATTCCCCTGCTGTTCCTGCAGAACATCTCGGGCTTCATGGTGGGCCAGCGCTATGAGGCCGGCGGCATCGCCAAGGACGGGGCCAAGCTGGTGACCGCGGTGGCCTGCGCCCAGGTGCCGAAGATCACGGTGATCGTCGGCGGCTCGTTCGGCGCCGGCAATTACGGCATGTGCGGCAGGGCTTACTCGCCGCGGTTCCTGTTCATGTGGCCCAATGCCCGCATTTCGGTCATGGGCGGCGAGCAGGCCGCCTCCGTGCTCGCGCAGGTGCGCCGCGACAACCTGGAGGCGGACGGCAAATCATGGGCGCCAGAGGAGGAGGACGCATTCAAGCAGCCCATCCGCGAGCAGTATGAGCGCGAGGGCCATCCCTACCACGCTACCGCCCATCTGTGGGACGACGGCATTATAACACCCGCGGAAACCCGCATGGTACTCGGCCTCGCCTTTTCCGCCACACTCAACGCGCCGATCCCGGAAACCCGCTTCGGCGTCTTCAGGATGTGACCCGATGCTTGCACCGCTCCTCATTATCTTCGCTGCTCTTGCCGCCATGCCGGCTGCAGCGCAGTCCACGACGGACTGCGGCAATGCAAAGACCCAGGCGGATATGAACCAGTGCGCCGCACAAGCGTTCGAGAAGGCGGATGCCGAGCTCAACCGGGTTTTCCAGCAACTGCTTGGGAAGCTGGAGCAGGACGGCAAGGGCTATGCACGGGATGCGCAACGGGCCTGGATCGCGTTTCGCGACAAGGAATGCGTCTTCCGGGCGGGCGGGCCGGCGGACCAGGGCGGTTCCATCTGGCCCATGATCTATGCGGAATGCCGGGCCGAGCTCACCGAGGATCGCGTGAAACAGCTCCAGACGCAGGTGAAATGCCCCGGCGGCGATCTGTCCTGCCCAGAGTGATTCTCATGGCCGGCGGCGGTTTTTCACCGCCTGGATCTCGTTCTCTAGAGCATTGAGAAAAGCCGAACGGTCGCGCGGCGTGAAGCCGGCATTGAAGGTCTGCACACCCTCGGCTTCGCGATGATGCTGCATCAGCGCCCGTGTCGCCAGGGCCATGCCGATATTCTCGTCGGTGAATGGCTTGCCTTTGGGACTGAGCACCCGTGCGCCCTTTTCCAAGCAGCGGGCGGCGAGTGGGATATCGGCGGTTATGCAGATGTCGCCGCCGCTGATCTTGTCCGCGATCCAGTCATCAGCGGCATCAGGGCCTTCCATGACCAGCACGTTGCGGATCAATGGGTTGCCGCTTGGCCGAACCCCGCTATTGCTTACCAAATGGATAGTAAGACCATGGCGGGTCGCCACGCGCTCCACCTCCGCCTTGACCGGGCAGGCATCCGCATCGACGAAAATGTCGGGCGAGCGGGTCAGATGGAAAAACTGGTGCCACAGCCGCAGGACGAGGTCGCCTGCGGATTGTTCACCTTGAACGACGCCCCGATCAGGCTGTCCTCGAAATCGATCTCGGACCCGATCATGTAGAGCATCGACATCGAATCAACCCGCACCACGGCGCCGTTACGGACCACCTCGACATCGTCCTCCTGCTTGGCGTCATCCAGCGAGAACTCGTACTGGAAGCCGGAGCAGCCACCGCCCAAAACGCTGACCCGCAGCGCCTTAGGTTGCTTCTCGCTGGCCACAATTTCGTTGATCCGCTTGGCGGCCCGCTCTGTCACCGTGATCGGCTCGGCCATTCTCTTCACTCGATCGGCTTGGATTTGTCACTGCTCACCGATATTTAGGATCATGTAGCGATCCGGTCAATCGGACCGGGACTGGCAAGCCAGGAGCACGTCCCCTGAGATACGAGCTGGCGCCCTTCGCCTCCATTGCCGAACAGAGCCGCGGCCGCTTTGTCGCCGAACCCGAGCAGCCGCCGCGCAGCCCCTTCGAGCGCGACCGGGACCGGATCCTCCACTCCACCGCCTTCCGCCGGCTCAAGCACAAGACGCAGGTCTTCGTCTATCACGAGGGCGACCATTTCCGCACGCGCCTTACCCACAGTCTGGAGGTGGCGCAGATCGCCCGTTCCTTGGCCCGCCGGCTTGCGCTCGACGAGGATCTGACCGAGGCTCTGGCCCTTGCGCACGACCTCGGCCATACCCCATTCGGGCATGCGGGCGAGCGTGCGCTCGACGCGTGCATGGTCACGGCGGGCGGCTTCGACCACAACGCGCAGGCGCTGCGCATCGTCACCCGGCTCGAGCGCCGCTATGCGGAGTTTGATGGTCTGAATCTCACCTGGGAGACGCTCGAGGGCCTGGTCAAGCACAACGGCCCACTGATCGGGCCGGACGGCGCCCCCATCGGACACTATCTCGGCAAGACCCTGCCGCAAGCCATTCTCGACTTCGCCGGCGCCAACGCCCTGGCGCTGGACACCTATCCGTCGGCCGAGGCGCAGGTCGCAGCCATCGCCGACGACATCGCCTATAACGCTCACGACATGGACGATGGCCTGCGGGCCCGCTTGTTCGATATCATCGATCTGGCCGATATTCCGCTGGTCAGCGCGGTGCTGTCGAACGTGGTCGCCCGCTATCCCAATCTGGAGCGGCCGCGGCTGATCCACGAGACGGTGCGCCGGGTCATCTCCATCATGATCGAGGATGTCGCCGCCGAATCCGCCAAGCGGGCAAAGCGCCTGCAGCCCGCTTCGGCCGACGACGTCCGCACACTGGGCCAGCCGTTAATCGGATTTTCCCCGCAGCTCGCCGAGCATAACCGGCTGTTGCAATCCTTCCTGCTCCGGCGCATGTACCGGCACGAGAAGGTCATGCGCATCATGGAGCGCGCGCAGCGGATCATCCGCGATCTGTTCGACAGCTACCAGCGCGATCCCCATCTCATGAGCAAGGAATGGCAGGCCGGCATGGACGGGTTGTCCGCCGATAAGCGAGCGCGGCGCATCTGCGACTTCATCGCCGGAATGACCGATCGGTTCGCGCTTGACGAGCACCGCCGGCTGTTTGACCTCGACCCACTTTTCCGATAGTCGCGGGGGCATTGCTCACCCAGCCGTTAACATTTGGGCAGAGCCGATCTGCTAACGCTAGTTGTACAGTAGGGAGTCCTCATCGGGATGAATATTTTCGCGCATTTCGAGACGATCGTTGAGGCTGCCATCGACCGGCTGATTGCGCGAGGCCGTCTCCCACAGGGGCTCGACCTTTCCCGCGTGATCGTCGAGCCGCCGCGCGATCCGAGCCACGGCGAGGTCTCGACCAATGCTGCACTTATCCTGGGCAAAGCGGCCGGGCGCAAGCCGCGCGAGATTGCCATCGATCTCGCCCTGGAACTGGAAGGCACGCCCGAAGTTGCCGCCGCCGAAGTGGCGGGGCCTGGCTTCGTCAATCTGCGCCTGAAGCCGAGCTTCTGGCCCAAGGTCGTGGCCGCCGCGCTCCGGGAAGGGGAAGCTTTCGGCGCAGCCAATCTCGGCCAGGGCGAGAAGGTGAACGTTGAATACGTTTCGGCCAATCCGACCGGGCCCCTCCATGTCGGCCACTGCCGCGGCGCCGTGTTCGGCGATGCCCTGGCCAATCTGCTGGCCGCTGCCGGCTATGACGTCACGCGCGAATATTACATCAATGACGCCGGGGCGCAGATCGACGTGCTCGCCCGTTCGGCTTTCCTGCGCTACCGGGAAGCGCTCGGCGAAGATATCGGCGAGATACCGGCCGGCCTCTACCCCGGAAGCTACCTCAAGCCGGTTGGCGCGGCCCTTGCCGAGCAGTACGGGCGCAGCCTCATGCAAAAACCCGAAGCGGAGGCGCTGGCCATCGTCCGCGACTTCACCGTGGCCGCCATGATGGACCTGATCCGCGAGGATCTCGTTGCGCTCAATGTGCGCCACGAAGTGTTCTTCTCCGAAGCCACCCTGCACGATCACGACATCCCGGAGATGATTGCCGAGTTCAAGCAGCGCGGGCTCGTCTACGAGGGGCGCCTGCCGCCGCCGAAGGGCCAGCCATCGGAGGATTGGGAGGATCGCGAGCAGCTCCTGTTCCGCGCGTCCGACTTTGGCGACGACATCGACCGGCCGCTGCAGAAGTCGGACGGCAGCTACACCTATTTTGCGGCTGACGTGGCTTATTTCCGCTCGAAGTTCATCCGCGGCTTCAAGGAAATGATCTATGTCCTGGGCGCGGACCATGGCGGCTATGTCAAGCGCCTGGAGGCGGTGGGACGCGCCATAGCGGGCGACAGGGCCCGGGTGATCGTCCGGCTGTGCCAGCTGGTCAAGCTCTTCCGCGGGGGCGAGCCGGTGCGGATGTCCAAGCGCGCGGGTGAGTTCGTCACGTTGCGTGACGTCGTCGACGAGGTCGGCGCGGATGTCGTGCGCTTCATGATGCTGTACCGGAAGAACGATGCGCCCCTCGACTTCGATTTCGAGAAGGTGACGGAGCAATCGCGCGACAACCCGGTCTTCTACGTGCAATATGCTCACGCGCGAATCTGCTCAGTGTTCCGCAACGCGGAAAGCGAGCTGAAACAGTCCTTTACGGATGGAGACCTCGAGGCGGCCGACCTGTCCGTGTTGACCGACGAGGCGGAACTGGCGATCATTAAGCGGCTTGCGGAATATCCCCGGATCTTCCAGGCGGCGGCCCTGTCACAAGAGCCGCACAGAATCGCGCATTATCTCTATGATCTCGCGAGCGATTTTCATGCGCTTTGGAATCGCGGCAAAGAGTTGCCGCATTTGCGGTTCATTATTACTCAAAATGCTAATGCCACATACGCGCGGCTCGCAATGCTGCGCGCGATTAGGTATGTTCTGCAGAATGGTTTGCGTATCATCGGGGTTAAGCCGGTGATGGAGATGTGACGGCGGACGTCCCTTATGGATGATAATGACAACAGGAATGATGCAACGCGCCGGGATAGGCCGAGTTGGCGGGAGCGTCTTGGTCTGAATGCGGAGGCAGCCCGGGGCGGGCAGGGCGACCCGCGCATGCTGCCCAAGCTTGGTAACCAGTTTGCGCCACGGGAGGCAAGCGAAGGCGAGCAGCCGGCGCAGCCTACCCGTCCCGAGCCGCTCACACGTCGCTTCGAGCCGCGTCCGCCGAGTTCCGATCTTCGCGAGCCACGGTTGAGCGCTCGTTCGGGCCCGGTCCCCTCTGCCGGGAATGGGGTCTTCACTCCGCCATCCGCCAATGGCGCCGAACGGGCCGCATCACAGGCAGGCCTCGAGCGCGAGCCGGGCGGGACCATCGATCGGCCCGGTCTGCGCCCGCCGCTTGGGGCAGGCGGCGGGCAGCCGCAATCAGCGCCCGCCGCGCCCCGTAGCGTGCCGGGAGAGCCGCGCCTGGACAGCCATCCCGTTCGGGGCCAAGCCGGTGCGCCATCGGAGCCTCGGCTGCGGCAGCCCTTGCAGCCAAGGCCGTTCCAGCCACGGCCAGGTGTGGCACCAGCTGATCTGCCGAGCCCTCCCACCGGGCGCGGAACTCTGCCGCCCGGTGCACCGGCAGCGGCTGGCCCCCCTGCGGGAAGCCCGCAAAGGGCAGCTGTCCCGCCGGGAGGCATGCCGCGGGGAGGTGCAGCGGAACCAACGGTCAGACCCGCCATAGCCGGTCAGCCACAGCGGACCGCTGGGCTCGCGCGGCCGGGGATCGGCGCACCACCATCGGATGGTGTGGCGCCTGGGCCTCTTGCCCGTCCAGCGGCGCGGTCCGAGGCGGAAGGGGATATGCCGCCGCGCCTGCGTCCGGAGCTGCGCCCGTCGCTGCCGCCGAACGAGGCGGGCCCGCTCCCGCCTGCCGGCGAAACGCGTGCCGTGCCTCGGCCGGATCTGGCGCGGGTGATCGGCAACCGGGCGGAACCGGCGGCTGCTGCAGGGGTTGTACAGCCCATCGAGCCGGCGTTGCGCGTCAACCCCGCGGAAGAGGGCAAGCCTGCCGATACGCCGGCCCGCGAGCGTCCGATCAGCTTCGGCCGTTCGGACTTTTCCCATTTCCGGCAGCCGAGCCCTGCACCGTCCGAGCAGTATTCCGCCTCGCTTGCGGATGTGAGCGAGCAGGATGCCGCCGATCTTTCCTTGAGCGACATCGCGGTGTCGCCCGTTCTCACCGAGCCCGCGGAGCCGATGCAGGCGGCAAGGAAGGGGCTCGGCGGGCTGGGCACAGGCGCGGCATCCCCTTCCGTGCGGTCGCCAGCGCCCTTGGGGCCAGCGCCCTTGGGGGAGCAATCGCGTGACGAGCTGGCCCAGGCTCCTGCGCCGCGTGCCGAAGCGCCGGTCGCGCCGGGCATTCGCCGCGAGCTTCGTCCGGGGGGCGGCATTGCGGAAGCGCGCGGTCCGGCCGCCGGCGCAAGTGGCCTCGGCGCGAATGCCGCCGGCACCACAGCCGGAGAGGCCCGCATGCCGCGGCTTGGCTCGGCACAGGATACGGGGCCGCGGACATTCGAGGAACTGGCGGAGCGCAACAGGCGCTCATCAGGAATGACGCCGGCAGGACGGACGCCGACCGGTGATACGCCTGTATGGCCAAGCGTGAGCCGTGGACCTGCGGCGCGCGCCATACCGCGCGAGGGCAGCGAGCAACCACCCGTATTTCGCGCCGCGTCCGCCGCCTCTGCGGCGGCCTTGGCGGACGAGCAGGATGGGCATGCGGCCTATGACGGCGGCACGCCGGGGATCGACGACGGATACCGTGGCGCCCATGCCCGCGAGCTGCGCCAGGTGGAGGATGGCAGCGATCCGTCCTTGGCAGCAGGTGTCTCGGGGCAGCGGCGGCCCAGCGCTGCGGAGTATCAGGAGGCCTATCGGGAATACGAGAGCCGGATGGAGCGGCCTTCCTTCCTGGAGGGCCGCATGCCTTACTACCTCGGCGCCGGTGCCTTGAGCGTGATCGTGATCATCGGTCTTGCGGTTTACATGATGCGGGGATCGAGCACGGTCAGCCTGTCCGACACCCCGCCGGTCATCGCCGCGCCGACCCAGCCGGCCAAGATCCAGCCGGAGGAGGGGGCGCAGGAGCCGATCGTGCCGCGCCAGAGCAAGCTGATCTACGATCGTATTCTCGGCGACAACCCGGGCACTGGCGAGGAACGCCTGGTGCCGCGCCAGGAAGAACCGCTGATGCCCGCCATGCCGAACGGTGAAGCGGAGCCAGAGGACCAGGGCGCGCTGCCACCGGCCGTTCCACCGCCGCCGACCGGAAACCAGTCTTCCATAACGGATGGCGACACCACGATTGCCGCGGCATCGGCGATGCCTGGTGAAGGCGCTAGCCTGGGCGATGACGGAAGGCTGACGGGCTTTCCTCTGCCGGGGCAAGGCGCATCGGCCGACGCCCCGGCGGAGGCGGAGCCGGTCCCGTCGCCTGCCGAGGCCGCTGCACGGCCTACCACGCCATTGCCGAAGCCGAAGCCGGCCATACCGCGTGCGCCCACATCCTCGCCGGCGCCCGCAGCCGTCGCCGCCTCGCAGCAAGGTCCGGTGGTGCTCACCGCACCGGGGCTCCCGGCCACACCGACGGTCCAGGCTGCCGCATCGGGGCAACAGGTTGCCCTCGCTACGCCCGGTCAGACCCCGGCGGTCTCCGCCGCCGGGCAATATCTCATCCAGCTTGCTTCGTTCCGGACCCAGCAGGACGCCGCCACCGAATTCAACCGGCTAAAGAGAAGCTTTCCCCAGCTGCTCGGCAATCTTTCCCCGTTCATCCAGGAAGCCGACCTCGGGGCGCGCGGAAAGTTCTATCGCCTGCGTATCGGGCCACTCGCTTCGCAAGAGGGCGCTTCTCAGCTCTGCAATACGCTGATCGCCTCCGGGGAAAAGGACTGCTTGGTTCGTCGGCAATAGCAGCCGAAACTTCTATTCTGTTTGGCCCTTTCTCTTAAACCATTGCAATGACAGTCTCTGCTCTCATCGTTGGCTGCTCCGGCGTGGAATTGACCTCAGACGAAAAGGCCTTTTTTCGGGAGGCCGATCCCTGGGGTTTCATTCTGTTCAAGCGCAATTGCGAAGAGCCGGAGCAGGTGCGCAGGCTGGTTGATGCCATGCGCGACACGGTCGGCCGCGGCGAAGCGCCGGTGCTGATCGACCAGGAAGGCGGACGGGTGCAGCGGCTGAAGCCACCCCATTGGCCGACCTATCCCGCCGGACGTCGCTTTGGCGAACTGTTCGAGCGTGATCCGGAGCGCGGCCGCCGGAGTCTTTACAACGTGACGCGGCTCCTGGCCGAAGACCTGGCCACGCTGGGCATTACGGTGGATTGCATGCCGGTGCTCGACATACCGGTGCCCGGTGCGCATGACGTGATCGGCGACCGCGCCTATGCCCGCGATCCGGAAACGGTCGCGCTGCTCGGGCGCCTGGTCTGCGAGGCGCTGCTCGACGGCGGTGTGCTCCCGGTGATCAAGCATGTGCCCGGCCATGGTCGGGCCGGGGTCGACAGTCATCTGAGCCTGCCGGTCGTCGAAACCTCGGCGGACGAGCTGCGGGCCACCGATTTCGCGCCGTTCAAGGCGCTGGCCGACATGCCGCTCGCCATGACGGCGCATGTGGTCTACACCGCGCTCGACCCGGAGCGGCCGGCCACCACGTCGCCGCAGGTGATCGGCGAGGTGATCCGGCGGGAGATCGGCTTCGATGGCCTGCTCATGTCGGACGACCTCAGCATGCAGGCGCTGGCGGGGTCTTTCGCCGATCGCATGGGAGGATGCCTTGCCGCGGGTTGCGATGTCGGCCTGCATTGCAATGGCGCGATGGCGGAAATGGTCGAGGTGGCGAAGGTCGCACCGCCGCTCGAGGGCGAGGCCATGCGCCGGGCCGAGGGGGCGTTGGCCCGACGGAAAGCGCCTTTGCCATTCGACCGAGACGCAGCCCTTGCAGACCTGGCAGTCCTCATGCCCGAATCGGTGTAAGCTGTACCGATTTTTGATGGGCGAAAGAGCAGTGTGCGTGAGCCTGGGGTAAGTCACGGCTTCGATGCCGAGTGGCCCGATGGTGACGGGCCATTGCGCAGGCCACCTGATGAAGGCGGCCCGGAGTCCTCTGCTGCGCTCAGCCAGACCGAGGCGCTCATCATCGACGTAGAGGGATTTGAGGGTCCTCTCGACCTGCTCCTCACCTTGGCCCGACAGCAGAAGGTCGACCTATCTCGCATCTCGATCTTGCGGCTTGCCGAGCAGTACCTCGATTTCATCGCGCAGGCACGGCATATGCGTCTGGAGGTTGCCGCCGACTACCTGGTGATGGCGGCGTGGCTCGCCTATCTCAAGTCGCGGCTGCTGCTGCCCGAGCCGGAACCGGAAGACGAACAGCCCGCTGAGGAATTGGCTGCCCAGCTGGCCTTCCGTCTGCGCCGGCTGCAGGCCTTGCGCGACGCGGCAGCCGCTTTGTTTGCCAGGGACAAGCTGGGCGACGAGGTGTTCGCCCGCGGCGCGCCCGAGCCGGTGCCAGGCGAGCGGAGGGTTCTCCAGGAAGACACACTGTTCGATTTGCTGCAGGCCTATGCCGAGCGCCGCCAAAAATTGGTCGCGCATCGGTCCTACAGCGTGCGGGCACCGGCGGTCATGCCGTTGAAGGAAGCGCGCGAGCTGTTGGAACGGCTGGTCGGCGGTCTGCGCGATTGGTCACGGCTCGATGGCCTCCTGCTTCGCTATCTAGCGCGGCCGGGCCAGGTGCGCAGCGTGCTGGCGTCGAGCTTCAGCGCCACGCTGGAGATGGCCCGGGACGGGCTGATCGAAATGCGTCAGGAGGGGCATTTCGCGCCGATCTACATGCGGGCCAGGCAAGAGGGCCCAGAGGGAGCTGTGAGGACATGATGCGACCCCGCCATCGCATTCGCGAATCCCAGGATGATCTTATGGAGCTTGGCGAGCCTATGGACCTGGCCATGCCGCTGGCGACGGACGCGCCTGTCGCGGGCGATGTGGATGGCGATGTCGCCAGCGGGAACGTCACCCATCTGCGCCAGGCTGATCGCACGGAGCATCTGCGGATCGTCGAAGCGGTGATTTTCGCCAGCAGCGAGCCCGTGGCCGCCGCTGATCTCGCGCGCAATCTGCCGGAGGGCTGCAATGTCGATGGCTTGATCGGCGAGCTTCAAGGCCTTTACGCGGGGAGGGGCGTCAATCTCGTGCGGGTCGCCGGCAAATGGACGTTCCGCACCGCGCCGGATCTCGCCTCCGCCCTGCAGGTGGATGCCGTCGAGCGGCGCAAACTCTCGCGCGCCGCCATGGAGACCCTCGGCATCATCGCCTATCACCAGCCGGTTACCCGCGGCGAAATTGAGGAAATCCGCGGTGTATCCCTGTCGAAGGGCACGCTCGACACGCTCATGGAACTGGGCTGGGTCAAGATGCGCGGCCGTCGGCGCACCCCCGGCCGGCCGGTTACCTATGGCACCACCGAGGGCTTCCTGGTTCATTTCGGGCTCGATAGCCTCGCCGACCTGCCGGGCGTGTCCGAGCTCAAAGGGGCAGGACTGCTCGATGCCGGCCTCCCGCCCGATTTCGACATCCCGCTGCCTGCGGAGGGCGACGCCCTCGCGCCGGATGAGGACCCGATTGAGGATGGTTTCGAGCCGGCGCTGGAGATGCATCTGCCAGCGGCCGCCGACGAAGCGTGAACCGTCCACCGATGCGCGACCGATTGTCCGGCGGAAAATCCTGGCAAGCTGCATGAAAATTGCTAGGGTCCGCCCATGACTCTGCATACTGCCATTCGAGAAGCCGAGCTTGCGGACCGTCAAGGCGCTCATCTGTCTGAGACGCCGGCACCCGGCGAGACTGTGCTGACCTTCGACCGGGTCAGTCATGCCTATGGCGATCTCATGGCCATTTGCGAGGTGTCCTTCTCGCTGTGTCAGCGGGAGATCGTCTGCCTGCTCGGACCGTCGGGCTGCGGGAAGACCACGCTGCTCAGGGTTGCCGCGGGCCTCGAGCGGCCGATCGCCGGACGGGTGCTGCTGGGCGGGCGGGTGCTCACCGGGCCCGAGGTCATGGTCTCGCCGGAACGGCGCGGCATCGGGCTCATGTTCCAGGATTATGCCCTGTTTCCGCATATGAGCATTCTGGACAACGTGGCGTATGGCCTGAAACGCCTGAGCCGGGCCGCCGCACGTCGGGAAGCCCTGGCGGCCCTGCAACGGGTCGGCATGCAGCATTATGCCAAGGCATATCCGCATGAGGTCTCGGGTGGCGAGCAACAGCGGGTGGCCTTGGCCCGTGCCATCGCGCCGAGACCGGGGGTTCTGCTGATGGACGAGCCGTTTTCCGGGCTCGACCAGCGCCTGCGCGATGCGGTGCGCGGCGAAACCCTCGGCCTGCTCAAGGAGATTGGCGCAAGCGCGCTTCTGGTGACCCACGACCCGATGGAAGCGATGCGGGTCGCTGACCGCATCGCCCTCCTGAGGGCCGGTCGGCTCATCCAGATCGATCGCCCCGAGGCCTTCTACCGCCGTCCTGTCGATGCACAGACCGCCCGGTTTTTCAGCGATGTTAACGAGCTTACCGGTATTGTGCGGGACGGAGTGGTGGACACGGCGCTGGGCCGCTTCGCGGTGGACTTGCCGGAGGGCAGCCGAGCGCAGGTGCTGATCCGCCCGCAGGGCATCGAGATCGCGGCCACTGGCCCGGAAGCGCATGTGGTGGATTTGCGCTTCTTCGGCGATGTCAATCTGGTGACCCTCGGCGTGGCCGGATTGCAGGAGCCGCTGATCGCCCGCTTGCCGGCCGAGCAGGATCTTGCCCAAGGCGAGGTGGTGCGGCTGCGGCTGCGTGAAGACCATGTTCTGGTGTTTCCGACCGGCGCGTGACATCGCCGCATCCGCTGCCCCCGTCGCAAGGCTATTGCCATATGGGGCGCGGTGGTGGACGTTGCAGGCCGGCAGGTCATCCGCGATAATGCAGGGCTGCGCGGGTGGCACTGGTCTGCCGATACGGCGTCAAGGTATTGAAGTGAATGTTTGACATCAGTGCGACCGAGCTTCTGATCATCGCCGCGGTGGCGCTCGTCGTTATCGGTCCCAAGGACCTGCCCGACATGCTGCGCGGCCTCGGTCGCTTCGTGCGCAAGCTGCGCATGATGGCCGGCGATTTCCAGCGGCAGCTCGATCAGGCTGGTTTCGAGGACGTGCGCAAGGGGTTCGAGGAGGTGCGCAGCCTCACCTCGCCCTCCGGCGTGATCGCCCGCAGCGTCGCCTCCTCGCTGGAGGTGGACGAGACCAAATCCACCCTCGAACAGAAGGCGGTGAGCCCGGCTTCATCCACGCCCGAGGGCACCTCCACGCCGGAGGACGGCAAGGCCGTCCCCTCAGATGGTGTGGATACGACCGTGGTGCGCGTTTCCACCGCCAATGAGGCAAATGCCCTTGGAGCCGAAACCGTGGTGGCCTCGTCCGCGGCCCCGGCGTCCTCCGCCGAGCCTTCGCCCAGCGCGCCACCCGAGGACAGCAGGCCTGCAACCAAGGCCGAAACCGTGGCTGGGCGCGGCGACAGTTGAGCCCCCAATCTCCGATGAGCAAAGAAGATATCGACGCCACCCAGGCCCCGCTGATCGATCACTTGATCGAGCTGCGCTCACGGCTGATCAAGTCCCTGCTCGGTCTGCTGGTGGCATTCCTCGTCTGCTTCTATTTCGCCAGCGATATTTTCAACATCCTGATCTGGCCTTACGAATGGGCCGTGGGCGATGCCACCCAGGTGCGCCTGATCTACACCGCGCCTCAGGAATATTTCTTCACTCAGCTCAAGATCGGGCTCTGGGGCGGCATTTTCCTGGGCTTTCCCGTGATCGCCAGCCAGATCTACATGTTTGTGGCGCCTGGCCTTTACAAAAACGAGCGCCAGGCCTTCCTGCCGTTCCTGATCGCGACCCCGTTCCTGTTCCTGCTGGGCGCCTGCCTCGTCTATTTCTTCGTGCTGCCCGTTGCGCTCGCGTTCTTCGCCAGTTTCCAGCAGACCGGCACGAGCGGTGCCATTATCGAGCTCTTGCCCAAGGTCAGCGAGTATCTCGACCTGATCATGACGCTGATGCTGGCCTTCGGCATCTGCTTCCAGCTGCCGGTCATCCTGACCCTGTTGGTGAAGGTGGGCCTGATCACGACGGATGGGCTGCGGTCCAAGCGGCGCTATGCCATCGTCGCGGCGTTTGCAATGGCCGCCATCCTGACCCCGCCCGACCCGTTCAGCCAGATCGGCCTGGCCTTGCCGGTCATCGGGCTCTACGAAATCTCGATCATCGCTGGCCGAATGATCGAGAAGCGGCGGGCGGCGCTTCAAGCTGCCCGCGAGGCCGGCGAGGCGGAGGCCTGATCAGCCTCCGATCCCGTAGATCTTGGGCGTGGTGGCGCCGGCGCTCAGCCGGCGGGAGCGGGTGCGACGAGCCCCTGGGTGCGGTCGTCCCAGCGCCAGCACCGCTGCGTCGTCAGATGCGTGCCGCCCCACCACCGATCGATGCCGTTTCTTTCCACATGGTCGGCCTGGCCGGAAAGCACGGCGCGGCCGAACGTGGTCAGTGAAAGCTCGGCATTCAGATAAGCCTCGATCCTTTCCGGATCTGGCGCCTGCGGAACCAGGAGCTCCGGGGTGAAACTTTCCGCGACCTCACAGTGGATGTCGCGGAAGCGCTCGGGCAGGCCGCTCACCAGCGGCTCGGGCGCGAAGGCCAGCTCGTCGAGCCGCCGCCAGAAACTCCAATCTCCCAGGAAAACCGCCTGCTCGCTGCGCTGGTTGTCAGCAAAAAGCTCGTTCGGCGTGGCATACCCCTCGGCCAGAGCCTGCAGCAGGCGCCGTTCGGTGCGGCTCAACCCGTCATAGGCGCCGGGCAGCTCTTCGATGGCCCGGATCATGGCCGAGCGCAGGAACGGAAAACGCGCCAGATCGGGGTCGGTGGACAGCGCGGCCCACGCCTCGGGCGTGGCGGCGCAATAGGCGGTCCACACCTGGCTTCCGATCTCGAAGTCGATCTCGGTCAAGGTGCGCTTGGCGCCGGCGAAGCGGATGATGGAATCGGGCGCATGGCGGCCGAGATAGTCATTGGCCTGCACCAGGTGAACGTTGGTCACGGCGCCGTTGCGGTTCAAGGCGTCCAGCGTCTGGAACAGTTGCAGCTGGTCATAGAGGTCATGCTCGAACCACAGCTCGACCGGCTGGCCGGGGGTGATTGCATCGATCTGCTGGCGGCGGGCGGCAAATTCGTCCTCGATCTCGTGCCGGGGTACGGCGAACGCTTCGCTGAGGAAGGCCGCGCGGATCTCGTCCAGCGTCGCAAGATCGCTGGTCAGCGGCACCGGGCCGTCGACCAGGGTATCACGCCACGGAACGATCGTGGTGGAGAGCCCGGCAGTCTTCAACGTATCGGCGACCATGTCACCATTGGTGATGATCAATGTCATTCAGCATACCTCACTGTCACTCCCAGCCGCGCGACTGTGGGCCCAGAATGCGACGATTCCTGGGCTCGTCGCCCCGGAATCGGCAATTGCTGGTCACTCGTGACAGCCGTCGGTGTATAGGCGTGGGGCAGGGTGCGCCCAAGCGCCTTCGCGGTGGCCACTTCCACGACAAGCCGTGGCCGGTTATAGAACCACCGCCCGTGCCATTCCCAAGAAGTGGAGCCCCTATGACCGCCATTGTCGACATTACTGCGCGCGAGATCCTGGACAGCCGTGGAAATCCTACGGTCGAGGTTGATGTGGTTCTTGAGGATGGCTCCTTCGGCCGCGCCGCGGTCCCGTCGGGCGCGTCCACAGGCGCGCACGAGGCGGTCGAGCTGCGCGATGGGGATGCGACCCGCTATGGCGGCAAGGGCGTGACCAAGGCGGTGGCGGCGGTGAATGGCGAGATTTTCGAGGCGATTGCCAATTTCGATGCCGAGGACCAGGTCGATATCGACCGTACGCTCATCGAGCTGGACGGGACAGACAACAAGTCGCGGCTCGGCGCCAACGCCATTCTCGGCGTGTCGCTCGCGGTGGCGCAGGCAGCGGCGGATGCCAGCGGCTTGCCGCTCTATCGTTATGTGGGCGGCACCTCCGCCCGTGCACTCCCGGTGCCGATGATGAACATCCTCAACGGCGGGGCACATGCCGACAACCCGATCGATATCCAGGAATTCATGATCATGCCGGTCGGCAGCCCAAGCTTCGCGGAAGCGCTGCGGGTGGGTGCGGAGGTGTTCCATGCCCTGCGCAAGGAGCTCAAGGCGGCGGGTCACAATACGAATGTAGGGGATGAAGGCGGATTTGCCCCCAACCTGTCCTCGACCGACGAGGCTCTGGGTTTCATCATGCGGGCCATCGAGCTTGCGGGCTACACGGCCGGCGAGGACGTGTTCCTGGCGCTCGATTGCGCATCGACCGAGTTCTACAAGGACGGCCGCTATCACCTGGAAGGCGAGGGCAAGGTGCTGGATGCCGACGGCATGGCCGACTACCTGAACGACCTCGTGGCACGGTTCCCCATCATTTCGATCGAAGACGGCATGGCCGAGGACGATTGGGAGGGGTGGCAGGCCTTGACGGCACGGCTTGGCCAGCGGGTGCAGCTGGTGGGCGATGACCTGTTCGTGACCAACCCGGCCCGCCTGCGCGACGGCATCGCAGCGGGAGCCGCCAACGCCATTCTGGTGAAGGTCAACCAGATCGGCACGCTCACCGAGACCCTGGAGGCGGTGGAGGTGGCGCACAAGGCGGGCTACCGGGCCGTGATGTCGCACCGGTCGGGTGAGACCGAAGACAGCACCATCGCCGATCTGGCGGTTGCCACCAATTGCGGGCAGATCAAGACTGGCTCCCTTGCGCGCAGCGACCGTCTTGCCAAATACAACCAGCTCCTGCGCATCGAGCAGCAGCTGGGCACGGCGGCGAGCTACGCCGGCCGTTCGGTGCTCAAGGGGTGACCGTCACAGCAGGCGGTCCTGCTCTGGCGCTGTGACGTGTGGCCGCGGCTCGTCGTCATCTATGAAAGGGATCGGATCCGGCTCGACGGGATATCGCGGCGTCTCGCTCACGTAGTGGTTCAAGTCTGTCTTGAATTGATGGATGAGGCCGTCCATGGCGGTGCCATCGCCATTCGCCGCGCCGAAAACAACATCGTCGAGCCGGTGTAAGAGCCATAGTCTCCGGGCGTCGATGGCTTCGGCCGTCGGGATGCCTTTCGGCGGGTGCGCCGGCAGAAATCCACCCAGTCCCTCGACGAGCCATTCGGCGCGCGCCCCCAACTGATCGGCCACGAGCATTCGGTCAGCGTCAGGCAGCGGCATTCCGGCGAGCGTCTTCAGCTTCGCGAGCTCGTTGTCGATCATAAACTGGAACCTCACGAGGCTTTGGGCCAAGGCATCGGAGGTGCGCAGCGAATAGCTTTCGAAAGCAGGCTCCGGGGGAGGCGGTCGAAGATCGCTGTTCTGCTCAAGCAAGGCGTGGATCCATTCCGTTGGCTGGCCGCCCCGTCTGGTTCCGTCAAGCATCGGGTCGGAGCCGAGCGATCCGGAGACCCGCCCTGCGGGATCCGGAGTGCTGGTCCCGCTGCTGGCCTGGCTGAGTGTCGCGTATCCTTCAGAACCATAGGGCGATCCCGAGCGGCCAAGGCTCACAGCGTCATGGCTCAGACCACGCCACATAGGCTCGTTCGGACTGAAATGCCAGCTGCCGGTGCGGAGATCGGGCAGGTTATCGTAGAGACTGGCCAGTGAAGGCGAGCGCACGAGGCCGTCAGGGCCGCCATAGGTGTGGAGGGATATGCTGGGCGTGGAGATGCCGGCCAGCATATGACCATCGTCTCGCGCGCCAAACGGCTCGCCGCTTTCTAGAAATCGCGCCGTGAGTGCATTTGACGGCGAGGGCTCATACGGGGGTTCCAATATCTCCGCAGACGTGGTGAACCCGCAAAAGAGACGTCCAATGAACTTTGAGAACGAACCCACTGTGGATAACCCTGTTTCGGGATTGGCGCTCAGTGCCGCCGCGCTGCCGATCAGAAATCCGCGGCAGGTTAGAGACCGTCGCGCTTTATTGCAACCTTATGTTGCATAAAGCGGGCTCGGGCCTCTGGCCAACGCGATGCCAGCTCTTCAGCGCCGGCTGAAGCGGGGGGATCCGTGTGTCCGGCCCTATTCACGTCAGCCAGGAGGTTCCAGCCTGGTCGGACGCCGCGGCGGACTGGTGGTCCGGTGAATGCTGCTGGTCCGCGATGTGATGGCCGGACTGGTCTGGTTGCGCTGCCAGAGGCGCGCCCGTTGCCGCGCCTTCCACATGGTGGTGGGCGGACGCTGGCTCTGAGGGGCGGAGTTTCAATACGCCGCTTTCGGCCCATTCCCGCTTCTGGCTCTCGCTTAGAAAGGCGGTGATCGGAGCGGCGCGATAGTCATGGCGGTGAAGCCCAGAAAGGTCTTGAGGCGATGTGAATCGCGGATCGAAGTTCGTGCCGCTCATGTCGAAATGGGTACCTCCCAGATCAAGATGCGTGCCCTGAACCTCAAGGATGCTTTGTGCCTGATTGTGATTTCCTAAGTCCTTGCCGGCAGGTTGAAGGTTCCTGGGCAAGGGTATTGTGGGTAGGCCAAATGCACGATCGAGAAAACTGGCCCAATCTCTCGGAATTCCGCAACCTCTCTGTGTCAGGATCTGCTCCAGCATTCGAGCGCCTCATCTTGCTAAAATAATTAGAGCTGACGTCGCCCTGGTCGACAGCTTCTGAAGGTGACGTTTGATCGGCCGCCTGTGCTGCGGGGGTGTGACCCAAACCCAAATGGCACGTTGTCTGGAAAAGCTGACATGGAAAGGCAGCGCCGCTCGGGATTGCAACCCAAAATAGAATAAGCCGAGCGAAGTGGGCATTAAATATTGTTCACAAATTCTTAGCGCACTGAGCGCATAGTCGCCTCAGGCTGCCGTCCGGACATTCCATGCGTCTCAAATCGAAATCCGCTGTCGTCTTCATGTTCGCCGCCTTGGGTGCACTGGGCTATTTCACCTGGCACGGTCTCCATGGCAGCCGCGGGGTCGAGCGGGTCGCGGAATTGAAGCTCGAGGTGGGCCGGCTGAAGGAACAGCTCGCCGGGCTCAGGGAACAGCGTCTGGCCCTGGAGCGGCGGGTGGTACTGCTCAGGCCCGAAAGCATCGACCCGGACATGTTGGATGAGGAAGCGCGCGCCTCGCTGGGATTCGTTCACGAGAATGACAGGTCGATTCCTGTCGAGCGCAATGGCGGCATGGCCCACTTCGTCGAATAACCAAAATCGAGTTAATCCGGAAAACTATAGCCAAATCAGTGTGTTAATAACTGAACTTGGCCGTCACTTCCCGGTGGCATCCCATCGGTGAAGACGCTATTCTCTCGCGCGCAACCGTTTGGGGAGACAGTGATGGCGCCACCCAGGGCCAGAGCCGCAGCCAAGAACAGCGAGACGAGCAAGGACGCCCGGAGCCGCAGGGCGGCAAAGCCGTCCGCGTCGGCCACACCTTTCGCTCTGGCCGACCTGACACGCGAGCAGGAGCTTTCTGCCTATCACGACATGCTGCTGATCCGGCGGTTCGAGGAGAAGGCGGGGCAGCTTTATGGCATGGGCTATATCGGCGGCTTCTGTCATCTCTATATCGGCCAGGAGGCCGTGGTGGTGGGCATGCAGATGGCGCTCCAGCCCGGCGACCAGGTGATCACCTCCTATCGCGATCACGGCCATATGCTGGCCACCGGCATGGATCCCAAGGGCGTCATGGCCGAGCTCACCGGCCGCCGCAGCGGCTATTCCAAGGGCAAGGGCGGCTCCATGCACATGTTCAGCCGCGAGAAGGCGTTCTTCGGCGGCCATGGCATCGTCGGCGCTCAAGTGCCGATCGGGACCGGCCTCGCCTTCGCCAACAAATATCGCGAACTCGATTCGGTGTGCCTGACCTATTTCGGCGAGGGCGCGGCCAACCAGGGCCAGGTCTATGAGAGCTTCAACATGGCCTCCCTGTGGAAGCTCCCAGTGGTCTACATCATCGAGAACAACCAATATGCCATGGGCACCTCGGTCACCCGCGCCGCCGCCCAGGCGGAAGAGCTCTACCATCGCGGGCTTTCCTTCGGCATACCTGGAGAACGGGTGGACGGGATGGATGTGCGCGCCGTGAAAGGCGCGGGCGATTATGCGACGGCCCATTGCCGGGCCGGCAAGGGACCCATCATTCTCGAGATGCGCACCTACCGCTATCGCGGCCACTCCATGTCGGACCCCGCCAAGTATCGGACGCGCGACGAGGTGCAGCGCATGCGCCAGGAGCACGACCCGATCGAGCAGGTGCGCAAGCGATTGCTGGACAAGGGCATGGCGAGCGAGGACGAGCTCAAGGACATCGATCGCAGGGTCCGCGAGCAGGTGACCGAAGCGGCTGAGTTCGCGCAGTCCGATCCGGAGCCCGATACGTCCGAGCTGTGGACCGACGTCTATGTGGAAACGGCCTAGCAGCCTCGCGCTTGGCTGGAGCTATCCCCAATCCTTTTCCCGCGGGAATTGATGCATGCCCACTCCTGTATTGATGCCGGCCCTGTCTCCCACCATGGAGGAGGGCACGCTGGCCAAATGGCTGGTCAAGGAAGGCGACAAGATCTCGTCCGGCGACGTGATCGCCGAGATCGAAACCGACAAGGCCACCATGGAGGTCGAGGCCGCAGACGAGGGCACGCTGGCCAAGATCCTGGTTGCGGCGGGAACCGAAGGTGTGAAGGTGAACACGCCGATCGCCGTGCTGGTGGGTGAGGGCGAAGATGCTACAGCCCCATTGCAGGAGCGCGAAGCCCCGCCCGCCGGCGAGAAGCCCTCGACCGCATCGCCCGAAGCGGTGGTCGAGAAGGCGCCGTCAGAAGGCTCGGGCTCTCGCCCGGCGGCCGGTCCCCAAGGCAGGCCGGCCGCTGCCGGTGGTCCGCCGACCACCGGACGGGCGTTGCAGGGCGACCCCGAAATCCCGGAGGGCACCGAGCTCGTATCGATGACGGTGCGCGAGGCGCTGCGGGATGCCATGGCGGAAGAGATGCGCACCGACGACCGCGTCTTCGTCATGGGCGAGGAAGTGGCGGAATACCAGGGCGCCTACAAGGTCACGCAAGGATTGCTCGACGAGTTCGGCCCGCGGCGGGTGATCGACACGCCTATCACCGAGCACGGCTTTGCGGGCCTCGCCGTGGGCGCGGCGTTCGGCGGCCTCAAGCCGATCGTCGAGTTCATGACCTTCAACTTCGCCATGCAGGCCATGGACCAGATCATCAATTCCGCCGCCAAGACCCTGTATATGTCCGGCGGCCAGATGGGCGCGCCCATGGTGTTCCGCGGCCCCAATGGTGCGGCCGCTCGGGTTGCCGCCCAGCACAGCCAGGACTTTTCCTCGTGGTATGCTCATGTGCCGGGTCTCAAGGTGATCGCGCCCTATACGGCGGCCGATGCCAAGGGCCTGCTCAAGGCGGCGATCCGCGATCCCAATCCGGTCATCTTCCTGGAGAACGAGCTGCTTTATGGCCGCGCCTTCGAGGTGCCGAAGCTCGAGGACTGGGTGCTGCCCATCGGCAAGGCCCGCATCGCGCGGCCCGGCCGCGACGTCACCATCGTGTCCTATTCCATCGGCATGCACTATGCGCTCGACGCGGCCGAGAAGCTCGCCGCCGACGGCATCGAGGCCGAAGTGATCGACTTGCGCAGCCTGCGCCCCCTCGATTCCGAAACGGTGATCGAGAGCGTGAAGAAGACCAACCGCTGCGTGACCGTGGAGGAAGGGTGGCCGGTCTGCTCCATCGGCTCGGAAATTGCGGCACGGCTGATGGAGCACGCCTTCGACTGGCTTGATGCCCCCGTGCTGCGGGTCAATGGCAAGGATGTGCCGATGCCCTATGCGGCCAATCTGGAGAAGCTCGCGCTACCCTCGGTCGATGAAGTGGTCGAGGCGGTGCACAAGGTTCTCTATCGCTGATCCCTGTTCAGGACGCTGCTCATGCCAACCCCCATCCTCATGCCGGCGCTCTCTCCCACCATGGAAGAAGGCAAGCTGGCCAAGTGGCTCGTGAAGGAAGGCGACACGGTTGCATCCGGCGACGTCATCGCCGAGATCGAGACGGACAAGGCGACCATGGAGGTGGAAGCCGCCGACGAGGGCAAGCTGGGCAAGATCCTCGTTCCCGAGGGCACGGATGGGGTGAAAGTGAACACGCCGATTGCCGTGCTGCTCGGCGAAGGGGAGAGCGCCGCCGATATCGGCGACGTGGCAGCAGCAGCCAAACCAGCGCCTAAGACAGAAAAGCCTAGGGCGGAAGCGTCCAAGGCGGAGGCGCCCAAGCCCCCGGCACCTGAGGCCCAAATATCCAAGGCGCAAGCGCCACAGGCGCAAGCGTCACAGGCGCAAGCGCAACGGGCGGAGGCCGCCAAGCCGGTAGCGGAGGAGGGCAGGGGCGAGCGCATCTTCGCTTCGCCATTGGCGCGCCGCCTGGCCCGGGAGGCCGGCTTGGACCTGGCCGCCCTGCAGGGCTCCGGGCCTCATGGCCGCATCGTCAAGGCTGATATCGAGCAGGCGATCAGCACCGGCATCCCAGTAAAGGCACCGGCCCAGCCCGCACCGGCTCAGGCCGCCGGCTTCGTTGCCGGTCCCTCCAGCGAGGAAATCCGCAGGCTCTACGAAGAGGGCAGCTACGAGCTCGTGCCCCATGACAGCATGCGCCGCACCATCGCGCGCCGGCTGACCCAGGCCAAGCAGACCATTCCGCATTTCTACCTCACGGTCGATGTGATCATCGACGCGCTGCTCGAAGCACGGGCGCGGCTGAATGCCCGGGCGCCGAAGGGACCCGACGGCGCACCAGCCTACAAGATCTCCGTCAACGACTTCGTCATCAAGGCCATGGGCTCGGCCCTGCAGCAGGTGCCGGATGCCAACGTGACCTGGACGGAGGAGGGCATGCTGCGCCACCGCAAGTCCGATGTGGGCGTGGCCGTGGCCATTCGCGGCGGGCTGATCACGCCGGTGGTGCGCAATGTGGAGACCAAGGGCCTGGCCACCATCTCCAACGAGATGAAGGATTATGCCGCCCGGGCCCGGGCCCGCAAGCTGAAGCCGGAGGAGTATCAGGGCGGCACCACGGCCATATCCAATCTCGGCATGTATGGCATTAAGGATTTCGCCGCGGTCATCAACCCGCCCCAAGCGACCATCCTGGCGGTGGGCGAGGGCGAGAAGCGGCCAATCGTGATCAATGACGCGGTCGTCGTGCGCACCGTGATGTCGCTCACCCTGTCCACCGATCATCGCGCGGTGGATGGAGCGCTTGGCGCCGAGTTCCTGCAGGTCATCAAGAACCTGCTGGAAGATCCGGCGATGATGCTGGTTTAGAGGCTGGAGCACATGGCGGACAACGCATTCGATGTCATCATCATCGGTTCGGGGCCCGGCGGCTATGTCACCGCGATCCGCTCGGCCCAGCTCGGCTTCAAGACCGCCGTGGTCGAGGAAAAGCATCTCGGTGGCATCTGCTTGAATTGGGGCTGCATCCCGACCAAGGCGCTGCTGCGCTCGGCCGAGGTCTATCATCTCATGCAGCATCCCGGCGATTACGGCCTTTCGGCCGAGAAGGTGAGCTACGACCCGGCCGCGGTGGTCAAGCGCTCGCGCAACGTGGCGGGCCAGCTCAACCGCGGCGTCGCCCACCTCATGAAGAAGAACAAGGTCACCGTCATCGATGGCCGGGCGCGCCTGGACGGGCCGGGCAAGATCATCGTCGCGAAGGACGGTAAGGAGCAGGGCCGCTACAGCGCCAAGCACATCATCCTGGCCACGGGCGCCCGACCGCGCGTCCTCCCCGGCTTGGAGCCCGACCAGAAGCTTGTCTGGACCTATTTCGAGGCCATGGTGCCCGAGAAGATCCCGGCCTCGCTGCTGGTGATCGGCTCAGGCGCGATCGGCATTGAGTTCGCATCCTTCTATCGCACCATGGGCGCGGAGGTGACCGTGGTCGAGGTACTGCCGCAGATCCTGCCGGCGGAGGATGCGGAAATCGCCGCCCATGCCCGCAAGCGCTTCGAGAAGCAGGGGATCAAGATCTTCACGTCAGCCAAGGTGGCGAGCCTCAAGAAGGGCCAGGACAGCGTCACCGCCGTGGTCGACGACGGCAAGACCCGCCAGGAAATCACCGTCGACAGGGTGATCTCGGCGGTTGGCGTGGTCGGCAATGTCGAGGACATCGGGCTCGAGACCACTAAGGTGAAGGCCGAGCGCGGCATCATCGTGGCCGATGGCTTCGGCCGCACGGCAGAGCCGGGCATTTATGCCATCGGCGATGTGGCGGGTCCGCCCATGCTGGCCCACAAGGCCGAGCACGAGGGGGTAATCTGCATCGAAAAGATCGCCGGGCTTGACCCCCACCCGCTAGACAAGCTGAAGATCCCCGGCTGCACCTATTGCTATCCGCAGGTCGCCTCCGTCGGCCTCACTGAGGCGAAAGCCAAGGAAGCGGGTTATGAGATCAGGGTCGGTCGCTTTCCCTTCATCGGCAATGGCAAGGCGATCGCCCTGGGTGAGCCGGAAGGCCTGGTCAAGACCATTTTCGACAAGGCCACCGGCCAGCTGCTCGGCGCCCACATGGTGGGCGCGGAGGTGACCGAGCTCATCCAAGGCTTCGTCATCGCCATGACGCTGGAGACCACCGAGGAAGAGCTGATGCACACGGTCTTCCCCCACCCGACCCTGTCTGAGATGATGCACGAGTCGGTGCTTGACGCTTATGGCAGGGTCATCCACATGTGACGGGGTCGTGAGCAGCGGCCGCGTCACATAGGCGCTTGCGGGCGCGAGGGATCGGATCTGGTTGAAAGGAGCGGGGGTGATGGAGGGCGTCGGTTGGATCTCGTGGATCATCATCGGCATCATCGCCGGCTGGATTGCCGAAAAGGTGATGGACCGCAGCCATGGCCTGTTCACCAATTTTCTCGTGGGCGTGATCGGGGCGGTGCTGGGCGGATGGCTTGCCCGCACGGTCGGGATCGAGGTGGCGCCGGGCTGGATCGGCTCGCTGATCGTGGCCACCATAGGCGCGATCATCCTTTTGTTTCTTCTGGGCGTTTTTTTCCGCAAGCGGTAGCAAGTGCCGGGTTTGGCGGGTTTGAATGGTCACGCTGATCGACAGGATGGAACCGCCGGCGGCGCGCCACCCGGAGAAGGCGCATCGTCCTGACAGTCCCGTGCTGCGCAAGCCGGACTGGATCCGCGTGCGTGCGCCGGGTTCGCCCGTGTACCAGGAGACTCGGGCGATCGTGCGCGAGCACAACCTGGTCACGGTGTGCGAGGAAGCGGGCTGCCCCAATATCGGCGAGTGCTGGTCGAAGAAGCACGCCACCTTCATGATCATGGGCGAGATCTGCACCCGTGCCTGCGCCTTCTGCAATGTGCGCACCGGGCTGCCGCTGGCGCTCGACCCGGACGAGCCCGCCCACGTGGCGGATGCGGTGGCCAAGCTCGGCCTCAGCCACGTGGTCATCACATCCGTGGACCGCGACGACTTGCCCGATGGGGGCGCTGAGCACTTTGCCCGGGTTATCCACGCGGTGCGTGGGCGCAATCCGGCCACCACCATCGAGATCCTCACGCCCGACTTCCTGAGGAAAGACGGCGCGCTCGACGTCGTCGCAGCGGCCCGCCCCGACGTGTTCAACCATAATCTCGAGACCGTTCCCTCCCGATACCTGCGGGTCAGGCCCGGCGCGCGCTACTTTCACTCCCTGCGGCTGCTGCACCAGGTGAAGGAGAAGGACCCGTCCATCTTCACCAAGTCCGGCATCATGGTCGGCTTGGGCGAAACCCGCGACGAGGTGCTGCAGGTCATGGACGACATGCGCGCAGCCGATGTGGATTTCATCACCATCGGCCAGTATCTACAGCCGACCCGCAAGCACATCGCGGTCGATCGTTTCGTAACGCCGGAGGAGTTCAAGGCCTACGAGTCGATTGCCTATGCCAAGGGCTTCCTGATGGTCTCGTCGAGCCCGCTGACCCGTTCGTCGCATCATGCGGGCGACGACTTCGCGCGGCTGCGGGCTGCCCGGGCCGCGAAGCTCGCCGGCCGCAAGCAAACCTCGCAAAGCTGAGCCTGATGCGCGATTTCAAGACGAGCTATCGCATGCCCTATAGCGCGGACCAGATGTTCGCGCTGGCGGCCGATATCGGCAGCTATCCCGAATTCGTGCCGCTGTGCGAGAAGGCGGTCATCCATAGCCGGGCACCCCTGGCCGACGGGCGCGAAGCGCTGAAGGCCTCCTTGGTGGTGGGCTATGAGAAGCTGCACCTCAACGAGACTTTCGTGAGCGACGTGACCCTGGATCCGGCGCGCGGGCACATCCAGTCGATTTCGAACACCGGTCCTGTCAAGCAGCTCCAGGCGGACTGGCATTTCGTGCCGCTGAGCGAGAGCGCTTCGCGCATCGACTTCAACCTGACCTACCAGATGCGCTCCTTCACGCTGCAGATGCTGATGTCGGTCATGTTCGACAAGGCGTTCCAGCGGATCGTGCACGCGTTTCGCGACCGTGCCGACCACATCTACGGCAACACGCTGAAGGCGCAGGTCGCGCGCATCTAGATCCGCCAGCCGCTTCCGCGCATGACGGAGAAGGACGTTCAGCGGTTCATGCCGACTGGTAGACCGCGGCCGTCACACCGTTGCCGTGCTCTCGTCGAGCTGCTGCGAGATCAGCACGAAGGCCGTCCGAACGCTCAGAATGCGGATCCGGTGCCGCCCCTGGTTGCCGAACAGCATGCGACGGTGCAGGGTCGGCCCATTGCGCGCGGCGCAGGCAAGATGCACGAGCCCCACGGACTTTGCCTCGCTGCCGCCGTCGGGCCCGGCAATGCCGGTGACGCTGACCGCGATATCCGCCTTCGAGCGCTCCAGCGCCCCTTCGGCCATGGCCCTGGCCACCTGCTCGCTGACCGCACCATGGGTCTCGATCATATCGGCCGGGACGCCCAAGAGCTCGCTCTTGGCCTCGTTGGAATAGGTGACAAAGCCGCGATCCACGAAGGCGGAAGAACCGGGTATCTCCGTCAGGCAGGCGCTGATCAGCCCACCCGTGCAGGATTCGGCCGTGGTGATCTTCATCTTGCGACTGGCGCAAAGGTCGAGCACGGCGCGCGCTTCCCGGATGACTTCGTCATCGAACATGTCCTTGCTCCTCACCTCAAGGGCAGCCGGACCGTGGCCGTGGCATAGGCCACCATGCCTTCCCGGCGGCCGATAAAGCCCATCTGCTCATTGGTGGTCGCCTTGATCGCCACCCGATCCTCGGTCACGCCGAGAACGGGCGCAAGCTCAGCCTTCATGGCCGGCACATGCGGCTTTATGCGCGGCGCCTCGCTCACCATGGTGATGTCGCAATGGGCGATGATGCCCCCCAAGGCATGCACCTTGCGCACGGCCTCTTTCAGGAAGACCGCCGATGCGGCACCCTTCCACTGGGGGTCGCTCGGCGGGAAGTGCACACCGATATCGCCTTCGCCAATGGCGCCGAAAATGGCATCGGTCAGGGCATGCATGGCCACGTCCGCATCCGAATGGCCCACCAGCCCGTGCGTATGCGGGATACGGACCCCGCACAGGGTGACATGCTCGCCCGGGCCAAATTGATGCACGTCGAAGCCCTGGCCGACGCGGATATCGGCGAGCGCAGCCCATTCCGCCTGGCGCAACCGGGTATCAGCCATCTCAATGTCGTCGGACGTGGTGAGCTTCACGTTCTGCCTCTCTCCCTCGACCACTGCGACGGGCACCTCAGCCCATTCCGCCAGGGAGGCGTCATCGGTGAAATCGGTGAGATTGCCATCTGCCGCCCGTTTATGAAGCTCGAATATGGTATCGAAACGGAAGGCTTGCGGTGTCTGTGCGCCCCACAAGCCCTGACGGTCCACCGTGGCCGCGATCGTGCGCGTCTCGCTCACCCGCTTGATGGTCTCGGCAATGGGCACGGCGGGAATGGCAGCGTCATGCTGCCGGAGCGCGCCGATCACAGTCGAGATCAGGGTGGTACTGACGAAAGGACGGGCGCCGTCGTGAATGAGCACCGCTTGCGGCGCCAATGGCTCGAGCGCCTGCAACCCATTGAACACGGAGCCCTGCCGGGTTGCCGCTCCGGCCACGGGGGGGAGCAGATTCAAGCCGGCCAGCGCTTCGGCGCAGAGGGCGTGGTGATCGGGGCCGATCACCACCTGAACATGGTCGACCTCAGGATGATGGAGGAAAGCCTCGACCGTCCGCCGCAGCACCGGCTGGCCGCCGATGGTCTGGTACTGCTTGGGCAATGGCCCACCGGCTCGGACACCGGATCCTGCAGCGACGATCAGGGCGGCTGTGGTCATATCAGCAATGCCTTGCAGTAGAGGAAAGCCACGAGCGCTTTAAACAATCTGCCGGAAAAGTCGACCGTCGATTTGTTGCGGGGTCGCTGCGACATCTGCGCTCTCCATCTACCGTCGCATTGCGCAAGCCTTGCGCTTTGGAGAAACTTGCCGCAGATTGCTCAACAGTTAATCGATGCGGTGGATTGCCTATTTTATGAGCATCGCGATCGGCTCTCGTGACATTCGCAACCGGGTGTTCCTGGCGCCCATGTCGGGGGTGACGGACCTGCCGTTCCGGCGTCTGGCCTATCGGTTCGGCGCCGGCCTCGTCGTGTCCGAGATGGTGGCGAGCGAGGCGCTGGTCACCGCTAATCCCGAAACCTTACGCCGCGCCGCCGGGGCAGGGGAGGTCAGGCCGCTGGTGATCCAGTTGGCTGGCCGCGAGGAACGGTGGATGGCCGAGGGCGCCCGCGTAGCCGAAAGTCTGGGGGCCGACATCATCGACATCAACATGGGCTGCCCGGCCCGCAAGGTGACCAACGGCCTCTGCGGCTCGGCGCTCATGCGCGACCTCGACCATGCCACGCGCCTGGTGCGGGCAACCGTCCGGGCGGCAACCGTGCCGGTCACCCTCAAAATGCGGCTCGGCTGGGACGAGACCTCCATCAACGCGCCCGAGCTTGCCCGCCGGGCGGAGGCGGAAGGGGTGGCACTGGTCACCGTACATGGCCGCACCCGCTGCCAGTTCTATACGGGCCGGGCCGACTGGGCCGCGATCCGGGCGGTCAAGCAGGCCGTCACCATACCGGTGATCGCCAATGGCGACGCGACAAGTCTCGCCGACATCAGGCGGATGCTCGAACAATCGGGCGCCGACGGGGTGATGATCGGCCGTGGCGCCTACGGCCGGCCGTGGCTGCCGGGCACCCTTGCCGAGGCGCTGGACCCGGGCCGCGGCCGCCCGGCGCCCGGACTTGCCGAACAGCACGCGCTCGCGATGGAGCACTACGAAGCCATGCTGGAGCACTATGGGCGTGACATGGGCCTGCGCTGCGCCCGCAAGCACCTGGGCTGGACAGTCGAGGTGCTGCGCGATGACGGGCACCTCACGGCCGCCGCCGCAGCTGCGTGGCGGCAGCGCCTTTGCGCGGCCGGTGAGCCGGGCATGGTCCGCCACCACCTCAACGCGCTCTATGGCGAGGCGAGCGACAGGATGGCCGCGTGATGCCGAAAGCCGCAGATCTGTTGCCGCAGCCAGAGCCGCCGGAGGCGGATATGTTGGTCAGCGCTTTGCCCGACCCGCTGCTGACCGTGGATGCGGACGGCCGTGTGCTGTTCGCCAATGTGGCGGCGGAAGGCTTCTTCCAGACCAGCGCGCTGCTGCTCAAGCGCCAGCGATTGGCCGAGCTGGTGCCGTTCGCGAGCCCGATTCTCACGTTGGTGGACCAGGTGCGGCAGACCGGCGTCAGCATCCACGAATACGCCGTGGATGTCGGCACACCGCGCACCGGAGGCGAGCGGCTCGTGGACCTGCAGGTGGTGCCGGTGCCGGAGCGTCGCGAGCTCGTGTTGATCGTGCTGCAGCCGCGCTCCATGGCGCATAAGATCGACCGCCAGCTGACCCATCGCAATGCGGCCCGCTCGGTCACCGGCATGGCCTCCATGCTGGCGCATGAGATCAAGAACCCGCTTTCGGGCATCCGCGGCGCCGCCCAGCTGCTGGAGCCGGCCCTTTCGGACGAGGACCGGGCGCTCGCGCGGCTCATTTGCGAGGAGACGGACCGTATCTGCACCCTCGTGGATCAGATGGAGGAATTTGCCGACGAGCGTCCGGTGGAGCGCGCGCCCATCAACATCCATGCGGTGCTGGACCACGTGAAGGCGGTGGCGATCAACGGCTTCGCCCGCGGCATCCGGATCAACGAGGAATACGACCCGTCCCTGCCGCCAGTGCTGGCCAATCGGGATCAGCTGATCCAGGTGTTCATGAACCTGGTGAAGAACGCGGCGGAGGCCATCAGCTCAGACGGGGACAGTGGCGAGATCACCTTGTCGACCGCGTTCCGGCCGGGCATGCGGCTCAAGGTGCCGGGCTCGAACGAGCGCGTTACCCTGCCGCTCGAATATTGCGTGCACGATACGGGGCCCGGCATTCCAGAAGAGCTGATGCCGCACCTGTTCGATCCGTTCGTGACCACGAAGCCCTCCGGCAAGGGGCTGGGCCTTGCGCTCGTGGCCAAGATCATCCGCGATCACGGCGGCATCATCGAATGCACCTCCCAGGACGGCCGCACCACCTTCCGCATCCTCATGCCCATGCATAACCAGCTGCACCGCGAAGAGGACTGACGCGCCCATGCCCGCCAAGACCATATTGCTTGCCGATGATGACAGCGCCATCCGCACTGTCTTGAACCAGGCGCTGGGACGGGCCGGCTATATCGTGCGCTCGACCGGCAATATCGGAACCCTCTGGCGCTGGATGGCGGAAGGGCAGGGTGACCTTGTCATCTCCGATGTCATGCTGCCGGACGGAAATGCCTTCGACATGCTGCTCAGGGTGAAGAAGCAGCGGCCGGAGCTGCCGGTCATCCTGATGAGCGCCAAGAACACCATCATGACCGCGATCACCGCGGCCGAGCGGGGCGCCTACGAGTATCTGCCCAAGCCGTTCGATCTGAACGAGCTCTTGTCGGTTACCGCCCGCGCGCTGGACCAGGCCAAGCGCAAGCCTGCGGCGGTGGAGATGCCAGGCGACGACGAGAAGCTGCCGATCATCGGCCGCTCCCAGGCGATGCAGGAGATCTACCGCATCATCGCCCGCCTCACCCAAACGGACCTCACCGTGATGATCATGGGTGAGTCCGGCACCGGCAAGGAACTCGTTGCCCGGGCACTGCACGATTATGGCCGGCGGCGCAAGGGGCCCTTCGTTGCAGTGAATATGGCGGCGATCCCGCGGGAGCTGATCGAGTCCGAGCTGTTCGGCCACGAGAAGGGCGCCTTCACCGGCGCTTTGACCCGCTATGCCGGCCGTTTCGAGCAGGCGCAGGGCGGCACGCTGTTCCTGGACGAGATCGGCGACATGCCCATGGAGGCGCAGACGCGGCTTCTGCGCGTGCTGCAGCAGGGCGAGTTCACGACCGTTGGCGGCACCCACCCGATCAAGGTCAATATCCGCATCATCGCCGCCACCCATCGCGATCTCAAGGCGCAGATCGCGCAAGGGCTGTTCCGCGAGGACCTGTTCTTCCGGCTGAATGTGGTGCCGCTGCGCCTGCCACCCTTGCGCGAGCGCCTGGAGGACATTCCCGACCTTATCCAGCACTTCCTCGCCCAAGCCGAGCAGCAGGGCCTGCCGGTCAAGCAGATCGAGCCGGACGCCATGGAGCGGCTCAAGAAGCACCGTTGGCCCGGCAACGTCCGGGAGCTTGAAAATCTCGTCCGCCGCATGAGCGCGATCTATGTGGATGAGGCGATCACGGCCCGGATCGTGGAGCAGGAGCTGGCCGACCTGGCTGAGCCGCAGGGACCCTCGCCAGCCGGCGAGCCGGCCAGCCTCTCCGAGTTCGTGGAGAACCATCTGGCCGACTATTTCGCCGGCTTTCGCAACAGCACGCCGCCGCCCGGCCTCTACAACCGATTTCTGTCTGAAGTGGAGCCGCCGCTCATCAACGCTTCGCTTGCGGCCACAAACGGCAACCAGATCCGTGCCGCCGAGCTTCTGGGAATCAACCGGAACACCCTGCGCAAGAAGATCAGAGATTATGGCATAACCGTGATCCGTGCGCCGATTCCGCAACGGTAAAGCTTTTCTTGCCGCAATCTGAATGCCCGCAGAAAACTGCGCTTCTCCAACTCAACTGTTGCCGATCGGCAACAACACTGTTGGATTTTCGCAACAGAATCGTCTATCACCTTGCCCTGGGGAGAGGGGCGATTCAAAACTGCGGGCACAGGGGCAAATCGGTAAGGGCATCGAGCAGCGTCGGAAATGACGCCGTTTGTGACGTGTCGCTGGAGTGCCGGCGCGAAGCTGGCCGTCACTGCCGGGTCACGTAAGCAAGTCCTTCCTGCGGATGCGTGTCGTGAGCGCGCATCATTTGCGCCCTCGCAATCTGAGCGAGGTCATGGTCGTCGGGGTCGAAACAGCTAGACTGCCTGCCGCGGAGTCCCCGCGCCGCCAGGTCAGGATCGAGGCACAGCCCAGCCAGCGCCGCATTCCGGCGAAGCTGGGGGTGTTCCTGGTGATCACCTCGATCGTGACGGGACTCGCCACCTATTCGATCCTGACCGGGCTCACCCCGCTCGAGCCGACGCCGGACCTCATCGTCACCCTGCTCGGGGTGAACCTGGTCCTGGTCATGTCCATGGCCGCCCTGATCGCCTGGCAGGCCTACGTGCTGTGGCAGGCGCGCCGGCAGGGCATCGCGGGCGCCAGCCTCCACATCCGCATCGTCTCGCTGTTCTCCATCATCGCGGCCTTGCCGGCCATCATCGTGGCCCTGTTCGCGACCGTGACCCTCAATCGCGGCCTCGACACCTGGTTTTCGGAGCGCACCCGCGAGATCGTCGACACCGCCGTCAACGTGGCGGAGACCTATATCGCCGAGCATGGGGAGGTCATCCGCGGCGACGTTGCCGCCATTGCCGCCGATCTTAGCCGCCGCAAGCTGGAGTTCGACACCGACCGGGAACAGTTCACCCGTCGGCTTGCCACCCACGTGGCCATCCGCGGCCTGGCTGCTGCCTATGTGATCGACAGCGACCGCCGTCGCATCGAATCGAGCGTCACCATCAACGACCAGATCCAGTTCCAGCCTCCCAGCGAGACCGAGCTGGCCAAGGCGGCCGAGGGCAAGCTGGTGGTGGACGGGCCGGGGCGCAGCAATGTCATCCGCGCGCTGCTGAAGCTCGACGGCTTCAACAACTCCTATCTCTATGTGCTGCGGCTGGTGAATCCCAAGGTGATCGAGCACCTGCAGCGCACCCGCGAAGGGGTGATCGCCTATGAGGCGATGCAGAACCAGCGCACCGGCGTGCAGGTCACCTTCGCGCTCATGTATATCGGCGTGTCCTTCATCTTCCTGCTGGCGGCGGTCTGGCTGGGCCTGTGGCTCTCGGACCGCCTGGTGCAGCCCATCGTGCGGCTGGTGGATGCGGCCCGTCGCGTCTCGCTGGGCGAGCTGGACGTGAAGGTGCCGGTGCGCCGGGCCGAGGGCGATCTCGCCACCCTGGGGCGCACCTTCAACCGCATGACCCGCCAGCTCGAATCGCAGCGCAGCGAGCTGATCAACGCCAATGTGCAGCTCGATTTGCGGCGGCGCTTCACCGAGGCGGTGCTGTCCGGCATCAGCGCCGGCGTGCTCGGCCTCGACCGCACCGGCCGAATCACCCTAGCCAATAGCTCGGCGCAGGCGCTGCTGCACAAGAGCGATGGCGATCTCACCGGCACCATGATCACCGACGCGCTTCCGGAGCTGGACACGCTGTTCCGCAAGGCGCTCAAGAAGCGCTCAGGTTCCGCGGAAGGCCACATCAACACGCGTGTCGATGGCGAGGAGCGCAATCTCTTCGTGCGCATCACCACCGAGAGGGCCCGCGAGGACGAGCAGGGCTATGTGGTGACGATCGACGATGTGACGGAACTGGTGTCGGCCCAGCGCAACACCGCCTGGTCCGACATCGCGCGGCGCATCGCCCATGAGATCAAGAACCCGCTCACGCCGATCCAGCTGTCGGCGGAACGCCTGCGCCGCAAATATGCCAAGGAGATCCGCACCGATCCCAAGGTGTTCGAGCAGTGCACCGAGACCATCATCCGCCAGGTCGGCGATATCGGCCGGATGATCGACGAGTTCTCCGCCTTCGCCCGCATGCCCAAGGCCGAGCTGGAAGAAGCCGATCTCGCCGCGGCGGTGAAGGAAGCGATGGTGTTGCAACGGGTCTCGAGCAGCGACATCGATATCGACGTGCGCGTGCCCGAGGCGCCGGTCGTGGTCGGTTTCGACCGCCGGCTCATCACCCAGGCCATCACCAATCTGGTCAAGAACGCGCGGGAGGCCGTGGAAGCGCGCGTGCAGAAGGACCCGCGCCATCGCGGCCGGGTCGACGTGGTGCTGTCACGCGAGGGCGACCATGTGGTCATCGGCGTCGCCGATAACGGCATCGGCCTGCCCAAGGACAACCGGCAGCGGCTGCTCGAGCCCTACATGACCACACGCCAGAAGGGCACCGGCCTTGGTCTTGCCATCGTCAAACGCATCATGGAAGAGCACGGGGGGCAGATCACCTTGTCGGATGCGCCGGCGGCGTATGACGGCGGCGCGCTGGTCCGGCTGCTGCTGCCGGCGCAGGGGGCGAGCTCGGCGGCAAGCGCGGACGGCGCGACCGACACAGCGCCGACAGGGCTGGCCGCGGCGGGGCAGGGCGGTGATGGCGGCAGCGAGGGGAACACTGACGAGCAGGCGCCTGTCGCGGCGATCGCGCCGACGGCGATGCTCGCAACCGCCTCGGCGGGGGCAACGGAACGGAGAGAGCAGAGCGTATCAGGGGCGGTCAATCGAGAACCTGGAAACGAGAGGGACCAATAGATGGCTTCGGATATTCTCGTCGTGGATGATGAGGCCGACATCCGCAATCTCATCGCCGGCATTTTGGAGGATGAGGGGTATGACGCGCGCCTTGCCCATGACAGCGACAGCGCGCTGGCGGCGATCCATGATCGGCGCCCGTCGCTGATCATTTTGGATATTTGGCTGCAGGGGTCGAAACTGGACGGGCTCGACCTGTTGAACGTGATCAAGAAGAGCCATCCCGATCTGCCCGTGGTGATCATTTCGGGCCATGGCAATATCGAGACGGCGGTTTCCGCCATCAAGCGGGGGGCCTACGATTATATTGAGAAGCCGTTCAAGGCGGACCGCTTGGTGCTGGTGGTGGGCCGTGCGCTCGAGGCCAGCCGCCTACGGCGCGAGAACGAGGAGCTGAAGGAGCGGGCAGGGGCCCTGGCCGAGCTGATCGGGGAATCCGCGGTCATGCGCCAGCTGCGCCAGTTGGTGAAGAAGGTCGCGCCCACCAACAGCCGGGTGCTGATCTCAGGCCCGCTCGGCTCCGGCAAGGAACTGACCGCCCGCGTGCTACATGCCTGGTCGCACAGGGCCAAGGGGCCGTTCGTCATCCTTCCGGCCGCCACCATGGCGCCCGAGCGCATGGAAGAGGAGCTGTTCGGGGTGGAGAATCCCGACGGCACCCTGGCCCGGGTCGGCGCCTTGGAAGAAGCGCATAGCGGCACCTTGTTCCTCGACGAGGTTGCCGACATGCCGATTGAGACCCAGGGCAAGATCCTGCGGGTGCTGGTGGAGCAGAGCTTCCAGCGGGTCGGCGGGTCCAAGCGGGTCAAGGTGGACGTGCGCATCGTCTCGTCCACCGCGCGCGACCTGCGGCGGCTCATCGAGCAGGGGCTGTTCCGCGAGGATCTCTACCACAGGCTCAATGTGGTGCCGATCCGGGTGCCCTCGCTGAGCGAACGGCGTGATGACATCCCCGCCCTGGTCCAGAACTTCGTGCGGCAGTACTCGGCCATTTCCGGCCAGCCGCCGCGGGAGATCGCCGAGGATGCGCTGGCGATTCTGCAGACGCTGGAATGGCCTGGCAATGTGCGCCAGCTGCGCAACAATGTGGAGCGGCTGATGATCCTGGTCGGCGGCGAGCCCGGCACCGAGATCTCGGCGTCCATGCTGCCTTCGGAACTGGGTGGGGTCATGCCGCCACTCGCCAACGGGAATGGCGCGGAGCAGCTGATGTCGCTGCCGTTGAGAGAGGCCCGCGAGATCTTCGAGCGGGAATACCTGGCCGCGCAGATCGCCCGCTTCGGTGGCAACATCTCCAAGACAGCCACCTTTGTCGGCATGGAGCGCTCGGCGCTGCACCGCAAGCTGAAGCTGCTCGGCGTCGGCGAGAAGTCTTACGAACTTCATTGATCGCCTTTTGCATGCAGGCGGGGGCATTGCCCCTCGCCTGCATGCGAAGATAACGCCTACGTCTTGGGTATGGTCCATGCCAATATGGCGCAAGCGCCTTTGCTCAAACGGCGTTTGCACGACCATGCCCGAACTTGCTAGATCTCCTGCATGAAGATTCTCATTTGCGGCGCCGGGCAGGTCGGCCGTGGCATTGCCGAGCGGCTGGCCAAGGAAGACAACGACGTCACCATCATCGACAAGTCGCCCGCGCTCATCCAGGCAGTCACCGACAGCCTGGACGTGCAGGGAATCGTGGGCCATGGCTCGCATCCCGACGTGCTGGAGCGAGCCGGGGCGCGCGATGCTGACATGATCATCGCCGTCACCTTCGCCGACGAAGTGAACATGCTGGCCTGTCAGATCGCCCATTCCCTGTTCGACATCCCGACGAAGATCGCCCGGGTGCGCGCCCAGGGCTATCTCGATCCGCAATGGCGCAACCTCTATTCCCGCGAGAACCTGCCCATCGACGTGATCATCTCGCCGGAAACGGCAGTGGGCGAGATGGTGCTGCGCCGCCTCGCCCTGCCCGGCGCGTTCGAGGCGGTCCATTTCGTGGACGAGGCGGTGATCGGGCTGGGCATCCGCCTCGATGAGAACTGCCCGGTGGTCGACACGCCGCTCAGGCAGCTGACCGAGCTCTTTCCGGATCTCCAGGCGACAGTGGTAGGCATCTTCCGCAACGGCAGGCTGTTCGTGCCCCATGGCGCCGACCAGATGCTCGTCGGCGACGACGTGTATGTCATTGCCGACCGCCAGCAATCCACGCGGGTGTTGAGCCTGTTCGGCCATGAGGAGAAGCCAGCCCGCCGGGTGGTGGTCGCCGGGGGCGGCAATATCGGCCTCTATGTCGCCCGCAAGCTGGAGGAGCGGCATGGCCGCGCGGTCCATGTCAAGATCATCGAGCAGGATAGGGCGCGCGCCAGCCATATCGCCGAGGAGCTGAAGCGCACCCTCGTCCTGCACGGAAGCTCCTTAGAGCAGGAGCTGCTGCAGGAGGCGGGCGCCCAGGATGCCGATGCCTTCGTGGCGCTCACCAACGACGACAAGGTGAATATTCTCTCCGCGGTGCTGGCCAAGAACGAGGGGGCCCAACAGAGCTTTTGCCTCGTGTCCAGTCCGGACCTCAACCCGGTGCTCAACACGCTGGGCATCGACACCTATATCAGCCCGCGCGCGGTGACCATCTCCAGCATTCTCCGCCATGTCCGGCGCGGCCGCATCCGCGGGGTGCACCCGGTGCAGCATGGCGATGGGGAGATCCTGGAGGCCGAAGCCCTGGAAACCTCACCGGTCGTCGGCAAGGCGCTCCGCGATGCGGAATTGCCCGATGGGGTCCGCATCGGGGCCATCGTGCGCAACGGCAAAGTGTTCATTCCGCAAGGCGGGACCGAGATCCGCCCGCGGGATCGCATCGTGATCTTCGCGCTGGCCGGGCTGGTCCGCGATGTCGAGCACCTCTTCCGCGTCAGTCTCGAATATTTCTGAAGGGGCAGGGTGCTGCGGCGCCGTGCTCTGTTGCAGATCGAAGCGCGAGTCGATTTATGTTAGCCTGACTTGGGCACCTCTGCCCCAATGCCGTCAGCCTTTTGGTTTAGACGTCGATAAGGACGAGCACGACGTGTGTGTGTGCGGCATCGTCTTCAACAAATTACGCGAGAACGACAATGGCATCAGAAAAGCAGCAAAACCTGCAAGACGTATTCCTGAACAAGGTCCGCAAGGAACATATTCCGCTCACGATCTTTCTGGTGAACGGCGTGAAGCTGCAAGGAGTGATCGTGTGGTTCGACAATTTCTGCGTGCTGCTGCGCCGGGACGGCCTATCGCAACTGGTCTACAAGCACGCCATATCTACGATTATGCCGAGCGCGCCCATCAAGCTGTACGAGGAAGGCAACGGCGGTAGTGACGAATAGACGACGACAAGGTGGAGACGGGCACAGCAGGCCCGTCTCCTTCCAGATCGAAGGGCCCGAGGCCACGCGCGCCTATGTGGTACATGTGGGCTTCAAGCCGGGCGCTCTCGGGCCAAGCCATGCGGCCGGTCTTCTGCGGGACGAGGCCGAGCGCCTCGAGGAGGCCCGTGGCCTTGCGGCGGCGATCGACCTGGACATTGTCGGGGACAGCACGGTGATGCTGTCACGGCCCGTGCCCGCCACCCTGATCGGCGGCGGCAAGGTGGCCGAGATCGGCACGGCGGTCAAAGAGCTCGAGGCTGAGCTCGTGGTCGTCAACGCGACCCTGAGCCCGGTACAGCAGCGCAACCTGGAGCGCGCCTGGGGCGCCAAGGTGCTCGACCGCACCGGACTTATACTGGAAATCTTCGGTCGCCGGGCCGGGACGAGGGAAGGGCGCCTGCAGGTGGAGCTTGCCCACCTCACCTACCAGAAGAGCCGTCTAGTGCGCTCCTGGACCCATCTCGAGCGGCAGCGTGGCGGCTTCGGGTTCCTAGGCGGCCCGGGTGAAACCCAGATCGAAGCGGACCGGCGGGTCATTCAGGAGCGCATCACCAAGATCCGCGGCGAGTTGGACAAGGTAAAGGCCCGGCGCGAGCTGCACCGCGAAAACCGGCGCCGCGTGCCTTATCCGATCGTCGCCCTGGTCGGCTATACCAATGCGGGCAAGTCAACCCTATTCAATCGGCTGACCCGAGCCACTGTGCTGGCCGAGAACATGCTGTTCGCCACGCTCGATCCGACCATGCGCCGGCTCGCCCTGCCGCATGGGCGCGTGGTGATTCTCTCCGACACCGTCGGCTTCATCTCGGAGCTGCCGACCGACCTGGTCGCCGCTTTCAGGGCCACCTTGGAAGAGGTGCTGGAGGCAACCCTCATCCTGCATGTGCGCGATATCAGCCACGCGGAGACCGATGCGCAGGCTGCCGACGTGCTGCAGGTGCTGGATGCGCTCGGCATCGATGAGGATCGTCGCGAGCACATCATCGAGGTCTGGAACAAGGTCGACCGGCTGGATGAGGCCGAGCGCACTGCGTTCGCGAACCAAGCGGAGCGGCGCGATGACGTGGTGATGGTGTCGGCGCTCACCGGCGAGGGCGTGGCCGACCTTCTGGCCAAAGTGGAAGAGCGGCTGGCCACATCTGCCGATATCCTGGAATTGCGCATCTCGGCAGGCGAGGGCGCGCGGCTTGCCTGGCTCTACGAGGTGGGCGAGGTGTTGTCGCGCGACGACCTCGACGATGGTTCCGTGGCAGTCACTGTACGCGTGCCGGCGGAAAAGGCGTCCCTGGTGCGGTCGCGCTATCAGGACGAGATGCTGCGCGCCGCCGCCGAATAAGCCGGATTTCTTCAGAGGCCGCGCGCCTTCGCCTCGTCCCACAAAGCATCCATGCCTGCCAGACCAGCGGCTTCCGGCGTTTCACCCCGCGCTTCAAGGGTCTGCTCTATATAGCGGAATCTTCTGACGAATTTCGCGTTGGCAGAGCGCAGCGCGTCTTCCGGGTCGATCTTGAGATGGCGCGCGACATTGGCGATCACGAACAAGAGATCGCCGATCTCTTCGGCCATGTCGCTCCTGCCGCCGCCATTCTCGAGCACGTCGCGCAGCTCGCCCAACTCCTCCGCCGCCTTGTCCAGCACGGGTTCGAGCGATGGCCAGTCAAACCCCACGCGGGCGGCTCTGTTCTGGAGCTTCGCCGCGCGGCTCAGGGCAGGGAGAGCCTGCGGCACATCATCGAGCAGGCTAGGGGCGCTTGCGGCGCCTGCCCGGCCGGGCTCACCGGCGGCCGGGCCGGCGGCCGCCTTGGCCTCGCGCTCGTCGGCCTTGATCCGCTCCCACATGCCGGGCGTAGCACCCCGTGCCCGTGCCGCCGCATCGCCGAACACATGGGGATGGCGGCGGATCATCTTGGATGTGATCGCCTCGATCACATCGGCGAAGGTGAAGGCGCCGGTCTCCGCCGCAAGCTGCGCGTGGTAGACCACCTGCAGCTGGAGGTCACCCAGCTCGTCGCGGAGATCGCCCAGGTCGCCGCGCGCGATCGCATCGGCCACCTCGTAAGCTTCCTCGATCGTATAGGGCGCGATGGTGGCGAAGCTCTGCTGGAGATCCCACGGGCAGCCGCTCTCGGGATCGCGCAGCGCCGCCATGATGGCGAGCAGCGTATCGATCGACTTCGGGTCGCCGAGCGGTCCGGCGTCGGCGGCGGCCACATCAGCCTGCCGCGGCTCTTCTGGATCCTGAGCAGGGCTGTCACTGGTCATAGGGGGCTCCCGATATCCGCCAGTCGCATAATCTATATTATGGAAACTAAATCGGTGGCCCAAACACCACCGGCAGCCGCATGCCGTCATAGGCTGGCTCGATGCCGTCCGGCAGGCTTTTCCGCAGGCTCTCGTAATCCAGGTCGATATGCATGTTGGTGAGCACCGCATGCCTCGGCCGCATGCGCCCGATCCAATAAAGCGCTTCATCCACGTTGAAATGGGTGGGATGCGGTGCCGGCCGCAGCGCGTCGATTACCCAGGTGTCGAGCCCGGTGAGCGCCGGCAGCGCGGCGTCGGGAATGGCGCTCACATCCGGCGTGTAGGCGAGGCCACCAATCCGCAGGCCCAGCGCCGTGATATCGCCATGCACCAGATCGAACGGCAGAATGTCGATCGGGCCGCCCGCGCCTGGGATGCTCACATGTTCGCCCGCCTCCAGTCGATGCGCTTGCAGGATCGGCGGATAGCTCGATCCCGGCGGGGTTTCGAAGCAGTAGCCGAAGCGATGATAGAGCTCGCGCATGGTGCGGTCGTCGGCCCAGACCGACACGCGGCGGCGGGCATTGATCGCCACGGCGCGCAGCTCATCGATGCCGTGGCAATGATCCGCATGCTCATGGGTGAACACCACGCCGTCGAGCAGGCCCACATCGGCCGCCAGCAGCTGTTCGCGGACGTCGGGCGTCGTGTCCACCAGCACCCGGGTCACGCCGCCCTCGCCCGCGCGCTCGATCAGGATCGAGCAGCGCCGCCGACGATTGCGGGGATTGGCCGGATCGCACGCGCCCCAATAATTGCCGATCCGCGGCACGCCGGCCGACGAGCCGCAGCCGAGGATGGTGATGATCCCAGCCGGCTCTTCGCGCGAGGCAGCCGTCATGGCCCCGGCACCTTCGCGAACAGGCGATGGAAATTCGCCGTGGTGATGTCGGCCATCTCCTGAGCGCCGAGGCCTTTGACCTCGGCCAAAACCTTTAGCGTATGAACCACATAGGCGGGCTCGTTCACCTTGCCTCGCATGGGCACCGGCGCAAGGTAGGGCGCGTCCGTCTCCACCAGCAGCTTGTCCATGGGCACGGCGGCAACAATGTCGCGCAAGGCTTGCGCGGTCTTGAAGCTGATGATGCCGGAAAAAGAAACATAAGCGCCAAGCGCCAGGCTGCGCTCGGCCAGGCGCGCCTCCGACGAGAAGCAGTGGAGGAGGGGTTGAAAAGCCCCCTTCCCCATCTCCTCCTCGAGCACGCGCGCCGTGTCGTCTTCCGCCGAGCGGCTATGGACCACCAGCGGCAATCCGGTGCGGCGCGCCGCCTCCGCATGGACGCGGAAGCCGGCCATCTGGTTTTCCCGGGCGGAATAGCCGTAGTGATAATCGAGCCCGGCCTCGCCGATGCCGACCACCTTGGGATGGCGCGCGAGTTCCGCGAGGTCGTCCGCCGTGACGTCCATTTCCTCGTCGGCATTATGCGGATGGGTGCCCACGGTGCAGAAGACATCGTCGTAAGCCTCGGCAATGGCGCGGATTTTCGCGAATTGCCGCACCTTGGTCGAGATCGTCACCATCTTGGTGACGCCCGCATCGCGCGCGCGGGCGACCACCGCGTCCAAATCGGCGAATTCCGGGAAATCGAGATGGCAATGGCTGTCTACGACACCGGACACCGCACTGGTCATTGGCCGCCCTTGTCCTCGTCTTCCTTCTCCACATAGCGGGGGAACACGCCCTGCGGCTGTGGCAGTGCCGTGCCGGGCACGAGGCCGTCGCCAAGCGCCGCAAACCCGCGTGCATCAGCCGGAACGGCCAGCATGTCGAGCAGCTTTCCCGCCGATCGCGGCATGAACGGCTGCGTAAGCAGGCCGATCCGCCGGATGACCTCGGCGGCCACATAAAGCACCGTGCCCATGCGCTGAGGATCGGTCTTGCGCAGGGCCCAGGGTTCCTGCTTGGCGAAATAGCGATTGGCCTCGGCCACCACCCGCCAGATCGCATCCAGGGCCTTATGCACCGCCTGCTCGTCCATATGCGGCCGGATCTCGGCCAGCAGACGGCCGCTCTCGTCCAGCAAGGCCTGATCCTCGGCGGAAAACGCAGCGGGCTTGGGAACTTGGCCGCTGCAGTTCTTGGCGATCATCGATAGGGAGCGCTGGGCGAGATTGCCCAGGTCATTGGCGAGATCGGCGTTGATCCGGTTGACGATCGCCTCGTGGCTATAGTTGCCGTCCTGGCCGAACGGCACCTCGCGCATGAAGAAATAGCGCACGGGGTCAAGCCCGTAATGCCCGATCAGCGCCAGGGGATCGATGACATTGCCCACCGACTTGGACATCTTCTCGCCCCTGTTGAACAGGAAGCCGTGGCCGAACACGCGCTTGGGCAAGGGAATGCCTGCGGACATCAGGAAGGCGGGCCAATAGACCGCGTGGAACCGCACAATGTCCTTGCCGATCACGTGCACGTCCGCCGGCCAGAACCGCTTGAACTGCTCCGACTGTTCATCGGGAAAGCCGACCCCGGTGATGTAATTGGTCAGCGCATCGACCCACACATACATCACGTGCTTGGGATTGTCCGGCACCGGCACGCCCCAATCGAAGGTTGTGCGCGAGATCGACAGGTCGCGCAGGCCGCCGCGCACGAAGCTGATCACCTCGTTGCGCCGGGTCTCGGGGCCGATGAAATCCGGATTGGCCTCGTAATGGGCGAGCAGCTTGTCCTGATAGGCGGAGAGGCGGAAGAAATAGCTCTCCTCCTCCACCCACTCCACCGGCGTGCCTTGCGGTGACAGCCGCTGGCCGTCGGGTCCCTTCGTGAGCTCGCTCTCGTCGTAATAGGCCTCGTCCCGCACCGAGTACCAGCCGGAATAGGTCGAGAGATAGATGTCCCCATTCGCCGCCATACGCCGCCAGATCTCCTGCGAGGCGGCGTAGTGGCGCGGCTCGGTGGTGCGGATGAAGTCATCATTCGAGCAGTCGAGCGCCGCCACCATCTTCTGGAACAGCGGCGTGTTCCGTTCGGCCAGCGCCCGCGGCGCAAGCCCTTCCCGGCTCGCGGTCTGCAGCATCTTGATGCCGTGCTCGTCGGTGCCGGTGAGGAAGAACACGTCATAGCCATCGAGGCGCTTGAACCGGGCGAGCGCGTCGGTGACCAGCGCCTCATAGGCATGCCCGATATGCGGCGCCCCATTGGGATAGGAGATGGCGGTGGTGATGTAAAAGCGCTTGTCGGACATCGGCGTTAGACTTCTCTCGGAGCGGTCATGGGCGGGCGGTGGCATCGATCAGCCGCATGGCCTGAACGATCACCTCGCGGCGATCGAGGTTTAGGGCATTTGCGCGACCGATGGAATGGACGATCGCCTGGTGCACCTCGCTCCATTGCCCCAGACGGTTGAGCGGCATCCGGCCGGCCCAATCATCGACCCCGCGCGCCGCATCGCGAATCCGGCGCGACAGCCACTGTTCCATGAGCTCGGTAAACAACCGATAGTCGTCGAGAGCCTGCGCCCCGCGCAGACGCTCGGCAAACTCGAACAGCCGGCCATAGTCGAGGCCGGGCACCTGCTCGAGCAGAGCCGAGAAGTCCCTGAACAGCTTGAGCCCGCCTCCCTGCAGCAGCTGCAACGCCCGGCCGGGGCTGCCCTCGGCCAGGGCGATTGCCAGCTGCCGCTGCTCCGCGCTCGGCTTGCCTCCCTCCTCCAGCACCACGTCCAGCACCCGCTCGACCTCCTCGTCGGCCAGCGGCGCGAGATCGAGCCTGATACAGCGCGAGCGGATCGTCGGCAGAAGCCGTCCGGACACATGGCTCACCAGAAGAAAGACGGTCCGCGGCGGCGGCTCCTCCAGGCTCTTCAGCAAGGCATTGGCCGCACTGGCGGTCATTTCATCGGCCGCATCCACGATCACCACCCGCCAACCGCCCTCGCCCGCGGTTCGCCCGAGAAATTGGCTCGCCTGGCGGGCCTCATCCACCCCGATCTCCGCCTTGAGCCGCTTGTTGCGCGTATCGTAAGCGCGCGTGATGGTGATGAGATCCGCATGTCCCTGGGCTGCCACCCGGCGGAACACCGGATCCGCCGGGTCCACATCGCAGCCTTCGCGGACGCCCGCCGGCACCATTGCCGGATCGGGATAACGCAGCAGGAAGCGCGTGAAACGGTAGGCGAGCGTGGCCTTGCCGATGCCGCGCGGGCCATTCAGGATCCAGCCGTGGTGCAGCTTGCCCGACCGGTAGGCATCGAGCAGCCGGCGCTCGGTCCCGCCATGCCCGATGAGCACGGCCCGGTGCCGCGGATGCAGCCGCTCATCCAGCTCTTGCGCGAGATCGTCCTTCATAACCCGCGGGCGTATCAGGCCAACAGCCGGGATGCAACCGTCTGCCAAATGGCTGCGGTCACCGCTTCGAGCGGGGCCGCGGCATCGATGACCACGCAGCGATGTGGATCGGCCTCGGCGGTGGCGAGAAAGGCGCGGCGCAAGGTCTCGTGATACGAGAGGTGCTTTCCCTCGAACCGCCCTTCCCCACCGCGGCGGTTGGCGGCCCTCGCAAGACCGAGCGCGGGGGCGATATCGAGCACCAGGGTCAGCCCCGGCCAATGATCGCCGATCACGCTGCGTTCGAGCGCGGCGATCAGGGCGGGATCGGCGCCGCCTGCCGCACCCTGATAGGCGCGGGTCGAGTCGGCGAACCGGTCGCAGACCACGAAAGCACCGCGCTCGAGCGCGGGCAGGATGATACGCCGCAAATGGTCGTCCCGCGCCGCATAGTTGAGCAGGGCCTCGGCCGTGGCCGACCAGCGGTCGGCGCGGCCGTTGACCAGCAAGGTACGGATAGCCTCCGCCCCCTCGGTGCCGCCCGGCTCGCGCGTGAGCACCACCTCGCTGCCGGTTTCCTGCCGCAGCCGCTCGGCCAGGCGCCGCGCCTGCGTGGACTTGCCGGTGCCCTCGCCGCCTTCAAGGGTAATGAACCGCCGGTGCGCCATGGGACGGAGGCGCCGGCTCAGGTGCCGAACATCATGAGGCTGAGGGTGTCCACCGCGCGGCGCAGCATGCCCTCCGCAGGCAGCACTTCGTTGCCGGCATAGAGCGGCACTTGCGACACGAGCTTGCCGTCCAGGCTGAACCGGAGCTGGCCGATCTCGTCACCCACCCGCACGGGCGCATAGAGGGGGCCCTTATACACGATCTCGGCCGCCATGCGGTCGCGCTCGCCCGGCGACATCATCAGCCGCACCGGCTCGTGCGCCACCAGGCCCACCCAGCTGCGGTCGCCACCCCATACCCGGGCCTTGCCCACGGTCTCGTTGGCATTGAACAGGGTCACCGTCTTGTAGCGGCGGAAGCCCCAGGCGAGCAGCTTGCCGGCTTCGGCCTCGCGCTCCTTGGCCGAGGGAAGGCCCGCCACCACCAGGATCAGCCGCCGTCCGTTCCGCTCGGCGGATGCCACCAGGCCGTAACCGGATTCTTTGGTATAGCCGGTCTTCAGCCCATCCACCCCCTGCACCACGCCGAGCAGTGGATTGCGGTTGCGCTGCTTGATGTTGTTCCAGGTGAACTCGGGGTTGCCGAAATAGGTCCGGTAATAGTCAGGGTAGGTCTGGATGATATAGTGGGCGATCACCGCCAGATCGCGCGCAGTGGTGTGCATTTTCGGGTCCGGCAGGCCCGAGGCGTTGGTGAACACGGAATCTGTGAGGCCCAAGCGTCTCGCCCGCTCGGTCATCTGAGCGGCAAATGCCTCCTCCGAGCCTGCCATGCCCTCGGCAATGGCAATGCAGGCGTCGTTGCCCGATATGGTGAGCGCACCCATGAGCAGGTTGTGCACGGAAACCTTGGAGTTCACCTCCGCATACATGGTCGAGCTGCCGGATGGTGCTCCGCCGCGCCGCCAGGCATTCGGCGATATGGTGAACTCCTCTTCCGGGGAGATTTCGCCTCGTTTCAGGGCATCGAACGCCACCACCGCGGTCATCAGCTTGGCCATGCTGGCCGGCGGGAACGGAGCATCCGCGTCCTTTTCGTAGATCACCTCGCCCGAACCCGCCTCCATAAGGATCGCCCGTGGCGCCCGCGAGACAAAGTCGGGCTGGTCGGCGCCTTCCGCGTCACCTTGCGCCCATCCAGCAGCAACGGACATGACCAGCGCCGCCACGCTCACCAGCGCGAGCAGCAACCTACAGCGAAGTGCTGCCGTCATCGGGTCTCGCTTGCCTCCTGTGCCGAAAAGAGCCAGCTCTCCGGTCTTTTACCGCCGCTTGCCGTCAGGGTAGCGGCGTCAACGCTCGAAATCAACAAATCGGGGCGTGAAGGCGCATTTCGTGCACTGGAGGCGTAAACACTTCGTCAGTAGGACGCCGGAACGATCCTGGCATCGGCATAGCCCGCGGCAATGACGCCGCGCAGCGTCGAATCGGCCGATGCCGGATCGGTGAGCGGACCGACCCGGACGCGGAATAAGGTGCGCGCGCCGGCTTCGACCGGCATGACCTCGACAGGACCGAGGCTCGCGAGCTGGCTGCGCACGCGATCAGCATTGTCGGGATTGGACAGGGCGGCCGCCTGGATGTAGTAGCCCTGCCCGCCCGGGCTGCCGGTCGATACGGGGACCGCTGGGGTCGCAGGCGCCGCAAGGCTCGCGGTGGTGGTCGATGCCGTGGAGCTGGGCGCCAGCGGCGTGGTCGGCTGCGGCTGCGGCTGCGGCGGGTGCGCAGGCGTGGCGTGCGCCACCATGACCGGCACCCCGCCCCTCCCCGCGCCAACCCGGCTGTCGGCGGCAGCGATCATGTAGCGCATCGGTGTTCCGCGTCTCAGTTCCTCGTTCATGGCCATGAGATGCCGGCCTTGATCGTTGAGCGGGGCCGGGCCGATATACTGCACGCGGACGGTGCCGGTGCCTTTCCTCTTGACCTCCAAAAGCTCCGCACTGCGCTTCGACAGGTCGATGATGCGGTTGCCGACGAACGGACCCCGGTCGTTCACCCGCACGATCAGCGATCGCCCGGTGGCCACATTGGTCACCTTGGCATAGCTCGGCAGCGGCAGGGTCGGGTGGGCGGCGGAGAGGTATTCCATGTCGAACCACTCGCCATTGGACGTCATCCGCCGGTGGAACTGCGGACCATACCATGAGGCCGTCCCGATCTTGTCGTAGCCGGGATCCACCCGCGGGACATAGGTCCGTCCGGCGATCTCGTAAGGCTTGCCCACGTGATAGCGGCCGCCGCCCTTCGGCAGAGGACCATTGCCGGGGTAGATGGGACTGCCTTTGCCGGCGAAGGGATCACGTTTCTGGGAAACCTTGCTGCTGGAGCAGCCGGTCAGGGCCACGGCGCCGCCGATGACCAGCAGCGCAGCAAGAGGTGCAAGGAAACGGACCTGGCGGAGCGTGAGCTTCAGGACGGAGCCCCGCCGTCCAATACGGATCTTGATCAATGTCGCTACCCGGAACGCAACCTCGACCGCGCTTCCCCGCTCGACCGGGCATGCGGATCGCTCCCCGACACTGCGCGAAACGCCGTAAAGGCGACGTTTACGAACGTGGTTAAGCCGCCGTTAAGACGTCACGGCTGGGGTTGAGCCCCTGCGGTCGGGCTCCTGTGCGCCTGGTCACTGCCCTGCCCCATGGCGGCGAGCCGCTCCAGGTTGCGCTTGGCGCCAGGATTGTCCTTGGCGGCCGCGGCGGCGTAAAGGCGGCGGGCTTCCTTCATATCCTTCGGCACGCCCCAACCGAGCTCATAAAGCCCGGCAAGGTTGTTCTGCGCCCAGTCATTGCCCTGATCGGCCGCCTGTTTGAGCAGCCGCGCCGCTTCCTTGTAGTTCCGCGAAACGCCGTTGCCGGTGAGATACATGAGCGCCAGGCTGTTCTGTGCGTCAGCCAGCCCGTTTTCCGCCGCGCGGCGATACCAGATCACGGCCTGGTCGGCATTCTTCTCGATGCCCAGCCCATGCTGGAGTGCATAGCCGAGCCGGTATTGCGCTTCGATCTGACCGTACCGCGCCGCGGTCTGGTACATGCTGACTGCGAAGGCCGGGTCGGCCGGCAGGTTCTCGCCCCCAACCTCCAAGAGGCGGCCGAGCCGGTACTGGGCATCCACATTGCCCTTGTTGGCCGACTGCTGGTAAAGCTCGGCCGCACGCCGCAGGTCACGCTTGACGCCGTTGCCGGTTTCATAGGCTGTGCCCAGAACGCATTGGGCTATATCGTTGCCTTTGGAGGCCAACACGGAATTCTCCCCGGGCGACTGGTCGTTCTGGCAGCGGCTGCCCGGTGCCGGCGACTGAGCGATGGCCGCGGCCGGCGCGATCGCCACCAGGACCGCCGAAACCATTCCGATCCGCTTCAATCTCGCCTTGTCCTGCATGATCGCAACGCACCCTCTTCAATATCTTTGCCGGCACAGACAAAAGTCACCCTTGAGGTGCCTGTGGTCCCGCCAGCATGATATCATGGCCTTACGACCAGCGAGAACCACCAGGGGAGGCCTGATTGACGTCCGCAGCCAATAGCCGGGAGTGCCAGCAATCCCGGCCCGTGCCGCCGAGAGCATATCCTCCTGAAGTTGCATGGGATGCCCCCCTCAATCCCTCCACCCTTCCCGAGATTTTTGACCAGGCGGTGAAACGCTTCGGTCCAAAGCGCTGTACGAATTTCCTCGGGCAGGTTCTCACGTATGACGAGCTTGCGGCCATGACGGACGAAATTGCCGCCGGGCTCGCCCGGCAAGGCATCGGCGTCGGCAGCCATATCGGGCTCGTTCTGCCCAACACGCCTTTCTTCATCGCCTTCTTCTATGCCGGCCTCAAGCTCGGCGCCACCATCGTGAACTTCAATCCGCTCTATACGGTGGACGAGCTTGCCCAGCAGGCGAAGGACGCCGAGGTGACGGTCATGGTCACGGTCGACATCGCGGCGGTGTTCGACAAAGTCGGCGAGCTCGTAAATCGAGGCCTCATCGAGAAGGTCATCGTCTGCCCCTTTGCCAGCGCCCTGCCCCCGGTGAAGCGGCTGCTGTTCACCACGTTCAAGCGCAAGGAAACGGCCGCGGTGCCGGCGGGCGGCGCTTTTGTCCGCTTGCAGGAGCTGCGCAGCCACGGCCGCAGCTACCCCAAGCCGGATCTCGATCCGCAGGATATCGCAGTCCTGCAATACACGGGCGGCACGACCGGCACGCCCAAGGGGGTCATGCTCACCCACGCCAACCTCACCATCAACCTGCAGCAGGTGCGGCTCTGGTTCCACGGGGTGGCCGATGGCGAGGAGCGCATGATGGCGATCCTGCCCTTCTTCCACGTCTTCGCGCTCACGGGCGTCATGAATTTCTCGATCGCCTATGGCTTCGAGATGATCCTGATGCCGCGTTTCAATCTCATCGAAGCCTTGCGCCTGATTCGCCGCACGCGTGCGACCATCCTGCCTGGGGTGCCGACGATCTTCGGTGCGATCCTCAACCACAGGGGCGTCGATCCCAGCGATCTCGCCTCGCTGAAGTTCTGCATCTCGGGCGGCGCACCCCTGCCCGTCGAGATTCGCAAGGGCTTCGAGAAGCTGTCCGGCTGCCGCCTGGTCGAGGGCTACGGGCTCAGCGAGACGTCGCCCGTGACCAATATCAATCCGTTCACCGGACCGAGCAGGGACGGCTCGATCGGCCTCCCCGTGCCCGGCACCATCGAGCAGATCCGCTCGCTCGATGATCCAACCCAAGTGATGCCGACGGGAGAGATCGGCGAGCTGTGCATCGCCGGTCCGCAGGTGATGAAAGGCTATTGGAAGCAGCCGCAGGAGACCGCCAAGGTGTTTACTGGCAATTTCCTGCGCACCGGCGATGTCGGCTACATGGACGAGGACGGCTTCGTGTTCCTCGTCGACCGGATCAAGGACATCATCATCGCCTCCGGCTACAAGGTCTATCCGCGCCGCATCGAGGAGGCTGTGCACGAGCATCCCGCGGTTGCCGAGGTGACGGTGATCGGCATCCCCGATGCGTATCGGGGGGAAGCGCCCAAGGCCTTCGTGAAGCTGCGTGATGACGCCAGCGTCACCGAGCGGGAGCTTCTGGAATTCCTGCGGCCACGGCTGTCGAAGATCGAACTGCCGAGCGCGATCGAGTTCCGCGGCGAGCTGCCCAAGACCCTGATCGGCAAGCTCTCCAAGAAGGAGCTGCGCCCGGCCGGACCGGCGGCAAGCTAGTCGAGAATCGCAACCGCTCGGGTCCACCCGGCGGATGCCTTGCGGATCTTCACAGGGAAGCAGGCCACCCGGAAGCCGGTCGGCGGCAGCGCTTCGAGATTGTGCAATTTCTCGATCTGGCAGTAGCCGGCCTCCCGGCCCGCCTTGTGCCCTTCCCAGATGATCGTGGGGTCGCCGGTCTCGGCGAAGCGGCGCGCCGTGTGGGAAAATGGCGCATCCCAGCTCCAGGCATCGGTGCCGACCACGCGAATGCCGTAGCTGGTGAGGTGCAGCGTGGCCGCACGACCCATGCCGCAGCCACTGTCCACATAATCGGCCTTCCCGAAACGTGCGCCGGCGCCGGTATTGACCAGCACGATGTCCAGCGGGCGCAGGGTATGGCCTATGCGGCGAAGCTCGGCATCGATTTCTGCGGGCGAGACCACATGGCCATCCGGCAGATGCCGGAAGTCGAGCTTCACGCCGGGCTGGAAGAACCACTCCAATGGCAGTTCGTCCACCGTGAGCGCCCGTGCCCCGCCATCCATGGTGGGATGGTAGTGCCAGGGCGCGTCCACATGGGTGCCGTTATGGGTCGAGATGCTGACGGTTTCGACCGCCCAACCCTGCCCGTCCGGCAGATCGTCCGGGTTGAGACCCGGAAACAGGCTCGCCATTGCGGCGGCCGTTTCCGCGTGGGTCTTGTAGTCGATGCGTGGCCGCTGGAACGGCGGATCCGCCGGAACATCATTCTCCAGCGGTATGGAGAGGTCGATCAGGCGCACGGCACGCTAGCCCGCCGTGGGCGCGGGAGCGCCGGTGCCGCCCGCCTCCAGCGCCTCGAGGCGCTCACGCGCGGCCCGGTGGTCACGGGCGACATAGACATAGACGGCCGGTGTCACGAACAGGGTGAACAGTGTGCCAATGGTCATGCCGGCCGCGATCACCAGGCCGATGTCGAAGCGGCTGCGGGCACCGGCTCCATCGGCAATGAGCAGCGGCACCATGGCCACCACGATGGCAGCGGTGGTCATCAGAATCGGGCGCAGGCGCACGCCGGCCGCATGGATGATCGCATCCTGTTTCGACATGCCCTCCTCTTCCTGCAGCTTGTTGGCAAACTCGACCATCAGGATGCCGTGCTTGGAGATGAGGCCGATCAGGGTAACCAGGCCGATCTGCGTATAAATGTTGACGGTGGCGAGCTGAGGAATCATCGCGATGGGCAGCAGCGCGCCGAACATGGATGTCGGCAACGCGATCAGGATGATGAGCGGATCGCGGAAGCTCTCGAACTGCGCCGCCAGCACCAGGAAGATGACGATGAGGGCGAACACGAAGGTGTAGATCAGGGTGTTGCCTTCCTGCACATATTGCCGGCTCTCGCCCTGGAAGTCGTAGGTATAGCCCTCCGGGAACAGCTCCTGCGCCTTTTCACGCAGGAAGGTGAGCACGTCCCCTTGCGTGCGCCCGGGGAAGGGCACGCCTGAGAGTGTCGCCGAGTTCAGCTGCTGGAAGGTGGTCAGCGAATTCGGCTGCACGGTCTGCCCGATGGTGGCGAAGGTCGACAGCGGCACCATCTGGCCGGTGGCGGTGCGCACCTCGTAACGCTTGAGCCAGTCGACCGTCATCCGGAATTCGCGCGGCACCTGCGGTATGGTCTTGTAGCTGCGGCCTGCGAGATTGAACCGGTTGACATAGTTGCCGCCCAGCATGGTGGCGAGGCTCGCGCCGATCTCGCGCATGTCGACGCCAAGACGATTCGCCTTGTCATGATCGATCTTGACTTCGATCTGCGGCGAGTTGAAGCGCAAGTCGATGTCGGTGAACAGGAATAAGCCGCTCTGGTTGGCTGCGTTCTGCAGCTGCTGGGCGATCTCCGCCAGCTCCTCGTAGGGCCCGGTGGTGGTCACCACGAACTGCACCGGCGCGCCGCCGGTCGAGCCGGGCAAAGGCGGCGGCGATATGGCCAGCACCTGCACGCCGGCAATGCCTGCGAGCTTGCCCTGGAGGTCCTGCAGCACCTGCTGTACCGAACGCTCCCGCTCGCTCCACGGCTTGAAGATCAGCCCGCCGATCGCCTGGCGCACGCCGGCCGAACCGTTGATCATGAAATAGTTGGCATATTCCGGCACCGCCATGAAGATCTTGCCGACCTCATCAGTATAATGCTCGAGATAGTCCAGATTGGCATATTCCGGCGCCGAGATGATGCTGAAGATGAACCCTTGGTCCTCGTCCGGGGCGAGTTCCTTCTGCGCGGTGGTATAGAGGATGCCGGTGGCGATGATCGTCCCGATCAGCACGACGATCATGGCCGGCTTGGCGCGCAGCGTGCCGGTGAGCCGACGTTCATAGCGCTGGCGCAGGCCCTCGAACCGCCGGTTGATGAACCGGGTGAAGCGGCTATCGCCCGTCTTGGCACTGAGCAGCTTCGAGCACAGCATGGGCGACAGGGTCAGCGCGACCACACCGGAGACGATCACCGATCCGGCAAGGGTGAAGGCGAATTCCCGAAAGAGGGCGCCGGTAAGGCCGGTGGTGAAGCCGATCGGCGCATAGACCGCCGCCAGGGTGATGGTCATGGCGATGACCGGCAGCGCAATCTCGCGCGCGCCCTTGATCGAGGCCTCGAACGGCGCCATCCCCTCTTCGATGTGGCGGAAGATATTCTCAACCACCACGATGGCGTCGTCGACCACCAGGCCGATGGCCAGCACCAGGGCGAGCAGGGTCAGGAGGTTGATGGAATAGCCCAGCGCCAGCAGCAGCACCATGACCCCGATCAGGGACAAGGGGATGGTGACGATCGGGATCAAGGTCGAGCGCAGGTTGCCGAGAAAAAGGAAGATCACGACGATGACGATGACGGCCGCCTCGCCAAGCGTCTTCACCACCTCCTCGATCGAGGCGTTGATGAAGTCGGTGGCGTCATAGGCGATCGAAGCCTTCATGCCGGAGGGCAGCTGCGCCTGGATCGACGGCATGGTTTCGCGCACGTCCGAGATGACCGTCAGCGGGTTGGCGGTGGGCGCGGTGTAGATGCCCATGAACACTGCCTTGAGCCCGCCGAACACCGAACTCGTGTCCGTGCTCTCCGGGCCCAGCTCCACGTCGGCGATATGGCCTAGGCGGATCAGCGCGTCGCCCTCGGACTTGATCACCAGCTGGGCGAAGGCGTTGGCGCTCTTGAGCGAGGTGTCCGCGTTTATGGTGGTTTGGATGAAGTTGCTTTTGACCTGCCCGGCGGCGCTGGTGAAGTTGTTGGCGGCCAGCGCGTTGGCCACGTCCGACGGGGTGACGCCCAATGCCGCCATGCGCTCGGGCTTGAGCCAGGCGCGCATGGCGAAGGTCTGGCCGCCCAGGATCTCCGCCTTCGACACGCCATTGATGGTCTGCAGCTTCGGCTGCACCACCCGGGTCAGATAATCCGTGATCTGCGCGCCGGTCATGGTGTCGCTGTTGAAGCCGATATACATGAGCGCGTAAGGATCGCCCGTCTGCTTCACCACCACCGGGTCGTTCGATTCCTCCGGCAGTTCGCCGCTGATCTGGTTGAGCTTGGAGAGAACATCGGTCGCTGCCCGATCCGGGTCGGCATTGAGCCGCAGGTTGAGCGTCACCGTGGAGACGTTCTGCTGCGAGGACGAGACCAGCGTGTCGATGCCCTCGGTACTCGCCACCGCCTGCTGGATCGGTGTGGTGATGAAGCCCTTGATCAGATCCGCATTGGCGCCCGGATAGGTCGTGGTGATGGTGATCGTGGTGTTGGTGAGCTCCGGATACTGCCGGATCTGCAGGCTGAACATGGCGCCCAGGCCCACGAGCAGAATCATCAGGCTGACGACCGTCGCCAGAACCGGCCGCTTGATGAAGATGTCGGTGAAGGTCATCTGCGGCTCACCCCTTGGGCGGTGTCTCGGGCGGAACCAGCGGGTTGGTGTTGTCCACCCGCGCCGTCATTCCGCCCTGGAGCTTGTTCTGGCCGGAGGTCGCCACCAGCTCGCCAGCCTTCAGGCCCTCGACGATTTGGACGCGATCGCCGATCTGGGCACCGGTCTTCACCACCCGCCGCTCTACCTTGTAGAGCTGTTGCTGCTGGGACTGGTTTTCCTGGCCGCCTTTGTCGGCTTCCTGCGCCTGGGCGGATTCGATTACGCCGCCGCTCTTGTTCTGGGAAACGGCCGAGCCGTTCTTGCCCTGGTTCCCGTCCTGCGGCGTCAGCACGAAGACCGTGTCGCCATAGAGGCTATAGGTCACCGCGGTGGCCGGCACGGTCACCACCATCTGCTGCTCACCGGCGATCACGTCCACATTGGCGAACATGCCGGGAAGCAGGCGCTTGTCCGGGTTGGGTAGCGAGGCCCTGACCAGAATGGCCCGCGTCTCAGGGTTGATGCGGCTGTCGAGCGCCTCGATCTTGCCGGTGAAGGTTTCGCCCGGAAAGGCATCGGTGCGCACCTCCACCGTAAGCCCGTTGCGCAACGATGCCGTCTGCTGCTCGGGGATCGGAAAGTCCACATAGATGGGGTCGAGCGTGTGCAGCCCCACGAACGGGGTACCGGGCGTCACATATTGTCCGACGTCCACGAGCCGGATGCCGAGCCTTCCGTCGAAGGGCACCGTGATGCGCTTCTTGGCGATCTGCGCCCGGGTGAGCTCGACCGCCGCCGCGGCCTGGTCGCGCGCGGCCAAGGCATCGTCCAGATTCGCTTGCGACGTCGTCCTCGACTTGAACAGCTGGAGCTGGCGCTCATAGGTGAGCTGAGCGCTCTTCAGCGTGGCGAGATCGCTCTTGAGCTGAGCCTGCTCCGTCGAGTCGTCGAGCTGGATGAGCTCGGCGCCCGCCTTCACGTCCTGGCCGGACTCGAAGTTGGCGATCGTGATCCGTCCGGCGACCTCGGACGTGACCTCGATGCCGCGGGTCGCGCGAACCGTGCCGATGGCCGAGATGCGCTGCTGCCACGACTGCTCCTTGGCGGCCTCCGCCGACACCGTCGCGGTCGGCATCGGCGAGCTCATGATGATGTTCCTCACCAGCTCCGGCTCGAACACGAGCTTGTAATAGCCGATCCCGCCGACGACAGCGATAACGAGGACGCTGACGATCAGAAACCGCTTTATCATGACCCGATCCGAATAAGACCGGCACCAAGCCGGGATTTCGCTCCGTTGCGCCAGCTGTTATCAATCCAGCTTGGACGAGCGGTGGCCACCTCTGGAGGCCGCCAGCTGTAGCAGGGTAATCGCTGCGGTCAAGCCACTTACGCTTGTCTTCGCGGTTACGATAAACTAATGAGGGTGTGGATTAGCAAGATGGCTAGGGGCGTCTGTGGGCAAGCCGCACAAGTGTTCTATAGGATGCCTGCCGAGGTGTTATAGTCCCGGTCCGTGGAAGCGGCCCTCGACCGGTTGAGCCCGGCTATAGTTGAAGAAGAATGGCGCCTATTATAGAAGTCAGTCATGTAACCAAACGCTTTGCCAGCCTGATCGCGGTGGATGATTGCAGCCTCGCGGTGGAAAAGGGCTCCATTACCGGTCTCATCGGTCCGAATGGTGCCGGGAAGTCGACGTTATTCAATCTCATCGCGGGCCGCTATGCCCCTGACGAGGGGACCGTGACGCTAGATGGACGCAATGTCACGGGCTGGACACCGCACGCTCTGTTCGCCGCCGGTCTGGTGCGCACCTTTCAGATCCCGCATGAATTCTCCAACATGACGGCGCTCGAGAACCTCATGATGGTGCCGCCCGTCCAGTCTGGCGAGAGCCTCTTTTCCGCCTGGTTCCGGCCGGCGCGGGTGCGTGAGGAGGAGGCGGCCGTGCGCCGCCGGGCCGAGGACGTTCTGGATTTTCTCAAGCTGTCGCCCGTGAAGAACGAGCTTGCGGGAAACCTCTCCGGCGGACAGAAAAAGTTGCTGGAGCTCGGCCGCACCATGATGACGGACGCGCGCGTCGTGCTGCTCGACGAGATCGCCGCCGGCGTCAACCGCACCCTGCTCAAGGACCTGGCGGAGAACATCCGCCGGCTCAATCGCGAGTTCGACTACACTTTCTTCCTCATAGAACACGACATGGACTTGATCGCGCAGCTTTGCGATCCGGTGATCGTCATGGCCCAAGGCAGGGTCATGACCCAGGGCCCGATCGAACAGATCCAGGCGGACGAACGGGTGATCGAGGCCTATTTCGGCGGTGCACCGACCAAGGCTCCCGCTGCGCAGCCGGCTGCGGCGGTGCGCGTATGAGCCTGATTGCGGCGAGAGAGCTGCATGCCGGCTATGGCGGCATGAACATCCTCAATGGCGTGTCCATTTCGATCGAGCCGCACGAGATCGGCGTCATCGTCGGACCAAACGGCGCCGGCAAGTCCACCACGCTGAAGGCGCTGTTCGGGCTTTTGACCATAACCGCGGGGACGGTCACCCTCGATGGCCGCGACATCACCAATATGGAGCCCGACCGGCTGGTGCCGCTCGGCATGGCCTACGTGCCCCAGGAGCACAACGTGTTCGTGTCGCTCACCGTCGAGGAGAATCTCGAGATGGGGGCATTCATCCGCCGCGACGATTTCCGGCACCTGATCGACCAAGTCTATGCCATATTCGAGCCGCTGAAGGAAAAGCGCCGCCAGCCGGCGGGCGAGCTGTCCGGCGGGCAGCGGCAGATGGTCGCGATCGGCCGGGCGCTCATGACCGAGCCGAAGCTTCTGCTCCTGGACGAGCCGACTGCGGGGCTGTCGCCCCTGTTCATGTCGGAGATCTTCGACCGGATCATCGCCATCAACCGCCAGGGCGTAGGGGTGCTCATGGTGGAACAGAACGCCAAGCAGGCTCTGGCCATCGCGCACAAGGGTTTCGTGCTCGCCAGCGGCCAGAACCGCTACACCGATACCGGTGCCGCGTTGCTGGCGAACCCGGACGTCGCCAGAAGCTTTCTGGGGGGCTGAGATGGCCGAGCTCGTATTTTTCCTCAACAAGGTGGTGGTGGCCGGCCTGATCATCGGTTCGATCTATGCCTTGGGTGCGGTCGGCGTCACGTTGATCTTCTCGATCCTGCGCTTTGCCCATTTCGCCCATGGCGACATGATGACAGTGGGTGCCGGCTTGAGCCTGATCCTGTCGTTGATCCTGGTCGGGCTCGGCCTCGACGGCTCGGTGCTGGCGGTCTATCTGGCCGTGCCTTTGGCCATGATCGCGACAGCGGCTCTGGCCATCGGCATCGACAACGTGTTCTACAAGCCTTTGCGCGATGCGGGTGCGAGACCCGTTGCCCTGGTCATGGCCTCGATCGGCGTCATGCTCATGATGCAGGGCCTGGTCCGGATAATCGGGGGCACCGCGGCCCGCGACATGTACATTACCGGTCGCAAGGAGATCTACCGCATCCCCCTGCCCTTTGCCGGCGACCGGCCGCTGATCCTCACGGAACCGCAGCTTCTACTGATTGTCCTGACGCTTCTGGCGGTGGTGGCCCTGCATCTGTTCCTGACCAGGGCGCGGCTCGGCAAGGCCATGCGCGCCATGTCCGACAATCCCATGCTGGCGAAGGTTTCCGGCATCAATACCGAGCGGGTTGTGCAAGCGACCTGGATCATCGGCGGCGGGCTTGCGGCGCTTGCCGGCACCATGCTCTCCTTCGATGTGAGCCTGAAGCCAGACCTCTCCTTCAATATCCTGTTGCCCATCTTCGCCGCGGCCATCCTGGGCGGCATCGGCCAGCCCTACGGGGCGATCCTCGGCGGGTTCGTCGTAGGCTTTGCCGAGACGCTGGCCGTGTTCAACTGGGCCATCCTGCTGCGGCCGTTCAAGGAGACCTGGATCGGCAACCTCGATCTGCCGAACCAGATCGCCTTCGTGCCGACCGAGTACAAGCTGATCGTGCCCTTCGTCATCCTGGTGGTCATCCTGATCTCGCGGCCGACCGGCATCCTGAGGGGGCGGGTGCTATGAAGGCCATCTCCGACACGCGGCGCGACCTTCTTCTCCTGGCATTGCTGCTGGTGCTGCTGGTCGGCGTGTGGCGTTCGCTCGGTCTGCCCTTCACGGTGCGCATGCTGGTCGAGGCCAGCTGTTATGCCATTCTCGCCCTCGGCCTGACCATCCAATGGGGCTATGCGGGACTGTTCAACGCCGGCGTCATGGGCTTTGTCGCCCTTGGCGGCTTCCTGACGGTGTTCCTGTCCTTCCCGCGCAACGACGCGTTCTGGGACAGCAGTCTGCCCGGTGAGCTTTGGCACGTGTTGCTGGTGGCCGCGGCCGGCGCCCTTCTCGTGGGGGCGGCGAGCCAGATCACCCGGCTTGGCGCGCCGAAAGGCTTGCGAACGGCGTTGACCCTCGTGCTGCTGGCCGTCGTCTATCTCGTGCTGATGGGCGAACTCGACCCGGTCGCCAGCCAGATCGAGGCGGGTCCTGGCTGGGTCGGCGGCTTGGGCCTGCCGGTCGGGCTCGGCTGGATCGGCGGCGGCATTGTCGCCGGCCTGGTGGGCTACGCGATCGGCCGGATCTGCCTCGGCCTGCGCAGCGACTATCTCGCCATTGCGACGCTCGGTATCGCCGAGATCATCAAGGCACTGCTCAAGAATGCCGATTGGCTCACGCGCGGAACCCTGACCGTCTCCCCCCTGCCCTGGCCCGTGCCCGGGGCGGGCCAACTCGGTTTCGTCAGCGCCCGCGCGGCCTATCTTGCGGTCACCGCCTCGATCATCGTGGTGATCTACCTGCTGCTCCAGCGCGCCTACTACGCGCCTTGGGGTCGGATGATCCGCGCCATCCGCGACAACGAAGTCGCCGCCGCGGCCATGGGCAAGGACGTGAACCAGCGGCGGCTGCAGATCTTCACCCTGGGCTGCGCCATCATGGGCCTCGGCGGGGCGGCGCTGGCGAGTTTTGTCGGCATTTTCGATCCCGGCGGGTTCGCGCCGCTCAACCACACGTTCCTCGTATGGGTGATGGTGATCGTCGGCGGGTCCGGCAACAATCGCGGCGCGATTTTCGGGGCCCTGCTCGTCTATATCATCTGGATCATGTCCGAACCTGCCGCCCTGTTCCTGTTTGGCCTGGCCCGCGACCTCGGCCACGAATGGTTCGGCTGGGTTGCGCCCGCTGACCTCGACTCGCGCGCCCTGCAGATGCGCGTCTTCGTCATCGGGCTCACCATCACGCTCGTGCTGCGGCTGGCACCGAAAGGGCTGATGCCGGAACCGGTGCGGCGGAGCGACTGAGTAAAGACCCCTCCGCCCCGGCCATCAATCCGAGGCGGAGGGAACGCCTTGATCCTACTGGATTTGGCCGACCTCGACGAAGCGGCCGTCTTTCACCAGCATCTCGACGATGACGCCCGGCACGTCGCCATTCTCGTCGAAGGTCATGGCGCCGCCGGCGCCGGCATAGTGGATGTCCTTGCCCTCGGCGATCAGCCGCTTGGCCTTCTCCCACTCGCCGGGCAGGATCGCCTCGCCCTTGCCGCTGGCGACCTCGCGCAGAGCCTTGTTGAGGCCTTCGCGCTCGGCCTTTCCGCTTTTCTCGATGGCGAGCGCGATCAGGAAGGCCGCGTCATAGGCCTGCGGCGCATAGACAGCGGTCGGATCGAGCCCGGCATCCCTGGCGAGCTTGGCGAACACTTCCGCGCCCGGGATCTCCGGCCGGCCGGCCTTGGTGCCGATCATGCCTTCCAGCCGGTCGGCGCCAATGGCGGTCACCAGCTCGTCGGCAATCATGCCGTCGCCGCCCACGAACTTCTGGAAGTCGCCGCCCTCGATCGCCTGGCGGATGATGGTCTGGCCCGAGCCAGAGGCGTAAGCCAGCACCACCAGCGTGTCGGCACCGGAGGACGCAAGCTGCCCGATCTCGGCCCGGTAGTCCGCCTTGCCCTCCTCATGGGCCTGCTTCGTGGCAACCGTACCGCCGGCATCGGTAAAGGCCTTCTCCAGGGCGTCCGCGAAGCCCTTGCCGTAATCGTTGTTCACATAGGTGATGGCGATGTTGTCATAGCCCTTTTCCTTGAGCAGCTTGGCCATGGCCTCGCCCTGGTAGCTGTCGGATGGCGTGGTGCGGAAGACGAGGTCCTTGTCGTCGAGCTCCGACACCGCCGGCGAGGTGGAGGCGGGCGATACCATCAGCACGCCGCCGGGCACCGCGGCGCTGTTGGCGGCGGCAATGGTCTCTCCCGAGCAGAGAGCGCCGACGATCGCGATGACCTTCTCCGCGTTGACCATGCGGTCGCCGGCGGCCGCGGCGGCGGTGGCATCGGTGCAGGTCGAGTCGGCGCTGACCATATTGATCTTTTCGCCGTCGAGCACCCCGCCCTGGTCGTTGACATTCTTCACCGCGAGCTTTGCCCCTTCGAAGATCGGCGGCGTGAGCGCTTCGATCGGCCCGGTGAACCCGCCGAGAAAGCCGACCTTCACGTCAGCCCAGGCAGCCGGTGCGGTCAGCATCGTGACGCATACCGCAGCAAGCAGTGACCGTCGCAGAGATCCCATCATTCCGTTACCCTCCTCATATTGCCCCTGGCCTTCCAGCGGCCCGAGATTGCCCGATAGTGAGCATCGGAAGCATGGTGTTGTAAAGCTTTGAAAAGCTTGAGCCAGGCGGTGATGGGCCGTTATGGTTTCCCTCGCTGCCAGCCAGCCCCGGTGGCGCCAGCAAAGGATGTCGCATGAAGCCCGTATTCGTTCAGATCAAGTGCGCCCTGGGCCAGGCCTATACCGTGGCCACCGCCATCGCGGACGCCGAGATCGCCTCGGAGATCTACTCGACCGCCGGCGGCTACGACTTGCTCGTGAAGTTCTACCTGCCGGAAGGCGAGGATGTCGGCCACTTCATCAACGAGAAGCTACATGCCATTCCCGGCATCACCGACACATACACGATCATCACGTTCCGGGCGTTCTAGCTGCGGCTCTGATGGCCCATTACTCTCGTCACCGCGGGACTGATGGTCGGGCGATGCAGGCCGCAAGGGGAAAGCGCATGCCGGACGCCCCGGCCCTGGCGCCTGGGCCGGCAGATGGTATGGCCTTGGCGCCGTCCCGTCAGCTCAGCTTGATCTTGCTCTGCTTGCCGTCGCGTTCGACTTCGTAGCACGCGGTCTCGGCCACCGTCATGCCCTGGAACTGGCGCGGCTGCGGACGATTGACCAGCGTCTCCACCACCAGCTTGCATTGTTCGAGGGTCGGCGTGGCGGCGCCGGTGTCGCGCTCCTTGCGGCCGACAGGGTCGGTGAACTCGACCACCGGCACATAAACCACGTCCAGGGTCTGATTCGCCACGGCGATTCGCGGCTCCTGGGGCAGCGCGGCCGTTGTGCTCGTCGTCTGGCAGCCAGCCAGCACAAGCCCTGCGGAGAATAATGGCGGGATCAATAGCGCGGTCTTCATTCGGAATTCTGCTCCTCGGGACGGCGTTAAACGCATGACAGCATCATCACGACCCTGAGACAACAACGATCCACGAAGACGACGCACACGTGAAAAGCGGCGGAAGCCGAGCGCTTCCGCCCTGACGTGAAGATTAACGCGAATAGAACTCGACCACCAGATTCGGTTCCATGTGCACGGGATAGGGCACGTCGGACAGCGCCGGAACACGGCTCAACCGTGCGGCAAAGCCCTTCTGGTCGAGCTCGATGTAATCGGGCACGTCCCGCTCGGCGAGCTGCTGGGCCTCGAGCACCAGGGCGAGCTCGCGCGACTTGTCCTTGACCTCGATGAGGTCGCCCGGCTTCACCCGGTAGCTCGGGATGTTCACACGGCGCCCGTTCACCTTCACGTGGCCATGGTTCACGAACTGGCGCGCGGCGAAGATGGTCGGCACGAACTTGGCACGATAGACGATCGCGTCCAGACGACGCTCCAACAGCCCGATCAGGTTCTCGGACGTGTCGCCCCTCATCCGGGCCGCTTCCTGATAAATGGCGTTGAACTGCCGCTCGTTGATCGAGCCGTAGTAGCCCTTTAGCTTCTGCTTGGCGCGCAGCTGCTGGCCGAAGTCCGACAGCTTGCCCTTGCGGCGCTGCCCGTGCTGGCCGGGCCCATATTCACGCTTGTTCACGGGGCTCTTGGGGCGGCCCCAGATGTTCTCGCCCATGCGGCGATCGATCTTGTGCTTCGCCTGAATACGCTTGGTCATTCGAGTCTCCAAAAGAAAGACGACGGCGCGAGGGTGCGCCATCGACCGGGGAACTCGCCCTCCTCCGCCGAGATCATTCGGCCGACAGATGCGCCGCCCCAAGCAGAAGCGGCAGATCACGGGCAAGCAGAAAAGCCGGCATTCACGCCTGCCAGCTTGCGGGTGCTGATACAGATATTGGCCGGCGCTGTCAAATCAAGCAGGCACAGGGCCTTTCAAGCCATGGCAAGCACCTCATGGTCGGGATAACCTGCGCGCGCGTAGGCCTCGAGCACATTCTGGTTGGCCGGGCGCGCCGTGAGCAGCACGCTGCCCGGCCTTGCCGCGCCATTCAGCGCTCCGGGCTGCCGGCCCTTCTCCGCCACCACCTGCACCACGCGCCGGGCGATCGCCGGCGCCGGGTCGAGGAAGGTGACCGGCCAGGGCGCGGCCTTCGCGAGCTCTTCCAAGAGCAGCGGATAGTGGGTGCAGCCCAGCACCACCGTATCGGTCAGGCGGCCATCCCGCTTGCGAAATGCCGGCCGGATCTCGCGGCGGAGCGCCTTCGGATCCGGCGTGATGCCATAGAGCTTGCCTTCCGCCATGGCGGCAAGCCCCTCGGCCCCGTGCAGGAACACGGTGCAGTGGCTGGCATAGGTCTCGATCAATGCACGGGTATATTCCCGGCGCACCGTGCCCGGCGTGGCCAGCACGCCGATGAGCCCGGTCTTGGACAGCGCGGCCGCCGGCTTGATCGCCGGCACCGTGCCCACGAAGGGCATGCTGGGGAAGCGTTCGCGCAGGCGCCAAATGGCGATGGTGCTGGCGGTATTGCAGGCAACCACAACCACGTCGGGCCGGCCGCGCTCGATCAACGCAGCCATGAGCACGAGAAGGCGCTCGACCAGGGGTTCCTCCGCCCATGCGCCATAGGGAAAGCCGCCATTGTCGGCGGCATAGATCAGGTCGGCATTCGGCAGCGCGTCCGCCACCGCCCTAGCCACGGTGAGGCCGCCGGTGCCGCTGTCGAACATGAGGATGCGCAGCCGCCGATCGTCAGTCATCCTGCGGCTCTCCAGGCTCGAACCGCTGCCGGGCAAGGGATGACACGATACCGTGCAGGGTGCGCACCTCGCGCTCGGTAAGACCTGCGCGGGCAAACAGGTTGCGCAGGTTGCGCACCATGATCGGCGCCTTTTCCGGCGGATAGAGGAAGCCAGACCGGGTGAGCGCCGCCTCCAGCCGGGTGAAGAAATTGAGGAGCTCCGCCTTGGTCGCGAGCCGCGTCTCGGACATGGGCGTACCCTGCTCCCCGCTGGGGTCGACCGGGGTTGCCCGCCCGAGCCCCTGCTCGCCGGCCTGCTTGAACCATTCATAACCCACGAGCAGCACCGCTTGCGCGAGGTTGAGCGAGGCGAAGGCCGGGTTGACCGGCGCCATGACGATGGCATCCGCGAGCGCCACGTGGTCGCTTTCGAGCCCCGTCCGTTCCGGCCCGAACAGGACGCCTACGCGCCCACCTGCGGCAATCCGCCCCTGTGCGGCGCGGGCCGCCTCTTCCGGCGCCAGCACCGGCTTGATCATGTCGCGGCGGCGGGCAGTGGTGGCGAGCACGTAGTCGAGATCGCCAATGGCCTCCTCCACCGTGTCGTAGAGCTTGGCGCCGTCGATGACCCAGTCGGCACCGGACGCATTGGCCTTGGCTTGCGGATTGGGCCAGCCGTCGCGCGGCTTCACCAGCCGCAGTTCGCTCAAGGCGAAATTGGCCATGGCTCGGGCGGCCGCCCCGATATTCTCGCCAAGCTGCGGATGGACGAGGATCACGATGGGCGCTTCGACCGGCATGGACCGCTTGGGGCTGTTGAGGAATGGGTGAGGCGCTGCCTTTTGCCCGAGGCAGGCGGGCAAGGCTCAATAAGACATCCGGTGGGATTGATCAATCCGGCGAGAATGCTATGAAGGCGCCGCATTTCGAGAACCCTGCGGCACACTCCAACCGAGGTCCCCAAGCGATGGCGAAGATCAAGGTCGACAATCCGGTCGTCGAGCTCGACGGCGACGAGATGACCAGGATCATCTGGCACTTCATCAAGGACAAGCTGATCCTGCCCTATCTGGACATCGACCTGAAATACTACGACCTCGGCATCGAGCATCGGGACGAGACCGAGGACAAGGTCACGGTGGAGGCCGCCGAGGCGATCAGGCGCTATGGCGTCGGCGTGAAATGCGCGACGATTACGCCGGACGAGGCGCGAGTCGAGGAATTCAAGCTGAAGAAGATGTGGAAGTCGCCCAACGGGACCATCCGCAACATCTTGGGCGGTGTCGTGTTCCGCGAGCCCATCATCTGCTCCAACATCCCGCGCCTGGTGCCGGGCTGGACGCAGCCCATCGTGATCGGCCGCCATGCTTTCGGCGATCAGTACCGGGCGACCGATTTCACCGTGCCGGGCAAGGGCAAGCTCTCGATCAAGTTCGTCGGCGACGACGGTACGGTCATCGAGCACGAGGTCTTCTCCTATCCCGGCGGCGGGGTGGCCATGGCCATGTACAATCTTGACGAGTCCATCCGCGATTTCGCCCGGGCCTCGTTCAACTACGGCCTGATGCGCAAATATCCGGTTTATCTCTCCACCAAGAACACGATCCTCAAGGCCTATGACGGCCGCTTCAAGGACCTGTTCCAGGAGGTGTTCGACGCGGAGTTCAAGGACCGCTTCAAGGCGCTGGGCCTCACCTACGAGCACCGGCTGATCGACGATATGGTCGCCTCCGCCCTGAAATGGTCCGGCGGCTATGTCTGGGCCTGCAAGAACTATGATGGCGACGTGCAGTCCGATACCGTGGCGCAGGGTTTCGGCTCGCTCGGCCTGATGACCTCGGTGCTGATGACCCCCGACGGCAAGACCGTGGAGGCGGAGGCGGCCCATGGCACGGTGACGCGCCACTACCGGCTGCACCAGCAGGGCAAGGAGACCTCTACCAACTCCACCGCCTCGATCTTCGCCTGGACCCGCGGCTTGAGCCACCGTGCCAAGCTCGATAACAACGAGAAGCTGAAGGCTTTCGCGGCGACACTGGAAAAGGTCACGGTCGATACCATCGAGGCCGGCCACATGACCAAGGACCTGGCGATCCTGGTGGGGCCGGATCAGAAATGGCTGTCGACCACCGGCTTTCTCGACAAGGTGCGCGAGAACCTCGAAGCGGCCATGGCGCGGGCCTGAGCTCGCAAAAACAGTGGTCATCCGCCCTCGATCGGATCGAAAGTCTCGCCGAGCCGGGCGCGGGCCGTGGCATGAAAGGCCTCGGCCAGGCTCGGGTTCTTGGCCAGCAGCCGGTCGAGATCCGCGGCATCCAGCACCAGGAACTCGCAAGCCGTGACCGCGCGGATGGTCGCTGAGCGCACCCGGCGGCCGAGCAGCGCGATCTCGCCGAAAAAGTCGCCGGGGCCGAGCTCGATGGCCTTGCCGTCGAGCTGGACCGCCACCGTGCCGCTGGCAATGAAGTACATGCAGTCGGCGATCTCGCCCTTGCGGATGATGACGGTGCCGGGCGGCACGCTGCGCGCCGACAGCATGCGCACCACCTCGGCGATGTCGGCCGCGTCGAGCTCGGCGAAGACCGGCACCCGCGCCACCATGCCATAGCTCACCACGAAATTGCGGCGGCGGATCTCGTCCTGGAAGCCGGTGGCGATAATGCCGACCGGCAGTGCGAACAGGCCCAATCCCACCACCACGGTAATGCCGCCGATGACCTTGCCGAGCGGGCTTATGGGCACGACGTCGCCGTAGCCAACGGTCGCCAGCGTCACGATCGCCCACCACATGGCGCTGGGCACGTCGCCGAACTTGTCCGGCTGCACGTTCCGCTCGGCCAGATACATGGCCATGGACGAGACCAGCATGGCGCTCATCATCAGCACCGCTGCAGCAAACAGCGAATGGCGCTCCGCCGAGAGAACCCGGCCGATAGTGGCCATGGCGGTGGAATAGCGGGTCAAGCGGAAGAAGCGGATGAAGCGCAGCACCCGCAGGATCGAGAGGTCGGCCGGAAAGATGATCTGGAGGAAAAAGGGAAGGATGGCGATCAGATCGATCATCATCAGCGGCGAGGCGGCAAAGCGCAACCGCGCCTTCCAGGGCGAGAGATGCCGCACCATCGGGTGCTCGCGGGCGGTCCACAGCCGCGCGATGTATTCCACGAGGAAGATGGTGACGCACAGGGTGTCGAACGCGTTGAACGCCTCGCCATAGCTGGCGGCGATCGCGGGAACGGTCTCGATCACGGCCGCCGAAACATTGGCGATGATCAGGATGATGAGAAAGAGATTGAAGGCCCGGGGCGCGGGGCCGGCCCTTCGGCCCCCTTCCAGCAGATCAAAGGCCGATCGGCGTAAGGACCTGAGCCACGCGGGACCGGCGGCCACCGGGCACTCCTATATGGCGAATTAGACGCTCAGTCGGCAGCGAAGGCGATGCCCTCTTCGACCTCGGCAATGGCCTGGTCCACGAGCCCGATTGCCCGCTCGCGATGACCGCCCTTGTTCGGGACCGCATTCTCGAGATTGGCACGGGCTTCCCGGAGATTGGCGAGCGCGTTCTCCATGAAGGGCTGATTGGCGGCAGCCGGCACCATGAGCTGCTGCACACCGACAGCCGAAACGATACCCAGAACAAAGGCACCAGCGACGGCCATACGCGGCGCGGTCAACTTCATCCACATGACACTTCCCCAAGCCAGAACAACTGGGCATGCGACATGATCGTCGCCCCATGCAGGCAGGAATTGAACCAGAACACCTGCGATTGGGAAGACGTTTTCTTGCGCGGTCGGATTTTCGCGCAAGCTTGCTTAACGCTCCGCCAACAAGCGGAGCGCTTGAGGAAAGGCCCTCGCTGCTCAGCTCGGTGCGGCCGCTTCGACCCTTTCCGCGATGGCACGCAGGGCCTCCTCGGCGCGGGCGCCGTCGGGTCCGCCGGCTTGCGCCATATCCGGCCGCCCGCCGCCGCCCTTGCCACCCAGCTTTTCCGCGCCGATCCGCACGAGATCCACCGCATTGAACCGCTTGATAAGGTCGTCGGTCACCCCAACCGCAATGCTCGCCTTGCCCTCGGCATTCACGCCCACCAGCGCGATGATCCCCGAGCCGAGCTGCTTCTTGCCGTCATCCACCAGGCTGCGCAGATCCTTGGGGTCGAGTCCCTCGATCTTGCGAGCCCTGAGCCTCGTGCCGCCCACCTCTCGGTCGCCAGCCTCACTGGCGCCATTCTGGGCGCCGGTACCCTGGGCCATCACCGCCTTGCGGCGCGCATCCGCAAGGTCGCGCTCGAGCTTGCGGTTGTGCTCGATCAGCGCCTTCACGCGCTCAACCAGGTCCTGCGGCCGGGTGCGCAACAGGGCCGACAGCTCCTCGACTCGGGCATCCTGCTCGGCGAGATAGGCGCGCGCCGCCTCCCCCGCCACCGCCTCGATGCGGCGCACGCCGGCCGCCGAGGCCTGCTCGGCGATGATCTTCACCAGCCCGACATCACCGGTCCGCGCAACATGGGTTCCGCCGCACAGCTCCATGGAGAACACCGGATTATTCCCCGCACCATCGGGGTTGCGGCCCATAGAGACGACCCGCACCTCGTCGCCGTATTTCTCACCGAACAAAGCGCGCGCGCCTTCGGCGATCGCCTCGTCCACGGTCATGAGGCGCGTGGTCACGGGCTCGTTCTGCGCGACCACCCGATTGCTGATCTCCTCGACCTTGGCGATCTCCTCGGGCGTCATCGGCTTCTGATGGGCAAAATCGAACCGCAGCCGGCCGGGCTCGACGAGCGATCCCTTCTGCGCCACGTGATCGCCCAGCACCTGGCGCAGCGCCTCGTGCACCAGATGGGTCGCCGAGTGATGCACCCGCGTGGCGCTTCGCCGCTCGTGATCGACGATCAGCTCGACCGCGGTGTCGGGCTTGAGGTTGCCCTTCTCCAGTCGGCCGCGATGCACATGGAGGTCGCCGAGCCGCTTTTCCGTATCGAGCACCCGGAACAGGGCGCCGTCGGCCGTGCGGATAATGCCTTGGTCGCCCACCTGACCGCCGGATTCCCCGTAGAACGGCGTCTGATTGAGGATCAGGCTCGCCTCCTCGCCTGCGTTCAGCACGTCCGCCTCGGCACCGTCCTTGACGATCGCCAGCACCACGCCTTCCGCGGTCTCGGTGTCGTAACCGAGGAAGTCCGTCGCGCCGTGCTTGTCACGCAGGCTGAACCAGATCGCATCGGTCTGGGCCTCGCCGGAACCGGTCCATGCCTTGCGTGCTTCCGCCCGCTGGCGCTCCATGGCCGCCTGGAAACCGTCCGTATCAACCTCGATGCCACGGGCGCGCAGCGCATCCTGGGTGAGGTCCAAGGGGAAGCCATAGGTGTCGTAGAGCTTGAACGCGGTCTCGCCGGCGAGCCGTCCGCCTTTGCCAAGACTCGCGGTCTCCTCTTCGAGGATGCGCAAACCACGCGCCAGGGTGCCGCGGAACCGGCTTTCTTCTAGCTTCAACGTCTCGGTGATCAGGGCTTCCCCACGCACGAGCTCCGGATAGGCCTGGCCCATCTCGCGGATCAGGGCTGGCACCAGCCGCCACATCAGCGGCTGCTCGGCGCCGAGCAGGTGAGCATGGCGCATCGCCCGCCGCATGATCCGGCGCAGCACGTAGCCCCGGCCCTCGTTGGAAGGCAGCACGCCATCGGCGATCAGAAAGCTCGAAGCCCGCAAATGGTCGGCAATGATGCGGAAGCTCGGTTTGGCTTCGCCCTCCGCCCGGCGGCCCACCAGCTCCTCGCAGGCACCGATCAGGGCCCGGAACAGGTCGATCTCGTAATTGTCGTGCGTGCCCTGCAGCACCGCCGCGATGCGCTCGAGGCCCATGCCCGTGTCGATGGACGGCCGAGGCAGATCCACGCGCTCGCCGCCGCCCAGCTCCTCATATTGCATGAAGACGAGGTTCCAGATCTCGACGAAGCGGTCGCCATCCTGCTCGGCCGTGCCGGGCGGGCCGCCCCAGATCTGGGGCCCGTGGTCATAGAAGATTTCCGAACACGGGCCGCAGGGGCCGGTATCGCCCATGCGCCAGAAATTGTCGGAGGTCGGGATGCGCACGATGCGCTCGTCCGGCAGGCCGGCGATCTTGCGCCAGAGGCCGTGTGCCTCGTCATCCTCGGAAAAGACGGTGACGGTTAGCCGCTCCTGCGGCAGGCCGAACTCCCTCGTCACCAGGTTCCAAGCAAGCTCGATCGCCACATCCTTGAAATAGTCGCCGAAGGAGAAATTCCCCAGCATCTCGAAGAAGGTGTGGTGCCGGGCGGTATAGCCCACATTGTCGAGGTCGTTGTGCTTGCCGCCGGCGCGCACGCTCTTCTGCGCCGTGGTCGCGCGGGTATAGGGCCGCTTCTCCACCCCGGTGAACACGTTCTTGAACTGCACCATCCCTGAATTGGTGAACATCAGGGTCGGGTCGTTGCGCGGCACCAGCGGGCTCGAGGCGACCACTTCGTGACCGTTCCTGCGGAAGTAGTCCAGGAAGCGTGAGCGGATTTCGTTGACGCCGGTCATTGAGATGGTCCTGTGGTTTCGCCCGCCCGAGGGCGCGTTCATCGATCAGTGAATAGATGGGAACGAACCGGGAGCAGCGCGACCCGCCCCCGGCCAATACATCAGCCGCAATCAGCTTGCGGCCAGAATATTCGGCTTGGCGGCGCGCCGGGCAAGTAGCTTGTTCAGAGCACCCACATAGGCGCGGGCTGCGGCCACCATGGTGTCCGTGTCGGTGCCGCGTCCGGTGAACGACCGGCCGTCCTCCTCGAGGCGCACGCTCACATCCGCCTGGGCATCGGTGCCTTCGGTCACCGCCTTCACCTGGAACAGCTGCAGATTGGCCTCGTGCGGCACCGCGCCCTTGATGGCATTGAAGGTGGCATCGACCGGCCCGTCGCCGGTCGCTTCCTTGGTGATGTGCTTGCCTTCCATGCTCAGGGTGATGGTCGCCTTCTGCGGCCCGCCCGTGCCGGCGATCACCGTCAGGGCCTCCACGCGGATATATTCCTGCGAGCGCGAGACCTGATCGTCGATCAAGGCCTCGATATCCTCGTCATAGACGTGCTTCTTCTTGTCGGCCAAGGCCTTGAAGCGCTCGAACGCATCCTGGAATGCATTGTCGGACAGTTGATAGCCCAGCTCTTCCAGCTTCTTCCTGAAGGCATGGCGGCCGGAATGCTTGCCCATCACCAGGGACGACGACTTGAGCCCCACATCCTCCGGGCGCATGATCTCGTAGGTCGAGGCGTCCTTCAGCATGCCGTCCTGATGGATGCCGCTCTCATGGGCGAAGGCATTCTTGCCGACGATTGCCTTGTTGAACTGCACGGGGAAGGAAGTTGCCGCCGCCACCAGCTTGGAGGCCCGGGTCAGCATGGTCGCGTCGATATTGGTCGCATAAGGCAGCACGTCGGCGCGCACCTTCATCGCCATCACCACCTCTTCCAGCGCCGCGTTGCCGGCGCGTTCGCCGATGCCGTTGATGGTGCACTCGATCTGCCGCGCACCGCCCTGCAGCCCGGCCAGCGAATTGGCCACCGCAAGCCCCAAGTCATTGTGGCAATGCACGGAGAAAATGGCTTTGTCCGCATTGGGCACGCGCTCGCGCACCGCCTTGAACATGGCGCAATATTCTTCCGGCGTGGCATAACCGACCGTATCCGGCAGATTGATGGTGGTGGCGCCCGCCTTGATCGCCGCTTCGACGCAACGGGCGAGGAAATCGATCGGCGTGCGGGTCGCATCCATGCCGGACCATTCCACATCATCGACCAGGTTGCGTGCCTGGGTCACGGTCGCTACCACGATCTCCAGCACCTCTTCCTGGCTCTTGCGCATCTGGTGCTGCAGATGAATGGGCGAGGTGGAGACGAAGGTATGGATGCGGGGCCGCTTGGCGTGGCGTACCGCCTCGCCCGCACGGGCGATATCGGCGGGGATCGCCCGGGCAAGTCCCGCGATCACCGCACGCTTGGCTTGGCGGGCGATCTCCGACACAGCCTTGAAGTCGCCCTCAGAGGCGATGGGAAAGCCCGCCTCGATCACATCCACGCCCATCTGGTCGAGCAGATCGGCAACCTCCAGCTTCTCCTCGAAGGTCATGGTTGCGCCGGGCGACTGCTCGCCGTCGCGCAAGGTCGTATCGAAAATGATGACTCGGTCTTTGTCGCTCTGCGCCGCTACGCCTGCGCCTTGCGTCCGGGAATCCACGGTCATGGGACGTTTCCTGAAGCTTGGGACCCGACTGTCGGCGGGTCATGGAAATTCGGGGTTCGGCATCTTCATCCCCTGAATACCCGCCTCGCAGTCGAAGCTGTCGGCACTCAGGGGCTGCTAAGGAGGAGGGCGGCAAGCGCAAGGGCGGCAGCCGAAGCTGCGGCCAGGGCGGCCAGAGCCGATGCAGCAAGAGCCAAGGCAGACGCGGTGGAGCGCCAACGGTCGGCAGCAGTGCCGATCGTCTCACTCCATCCGTAGCTGGTGGTCACACCAGACATTCCCGTCACATGCCTCGCTTGGCGCTGCCCGCTGTTTGGAGATCAGACGCCGATTCGCGCAATCTTCACCGCGTGCAGCCCGGAATGGATGCACGGAGCCGCCATTTAAACCGATTTCGCCGATGCATGCAACGGCCGATCCAGCCCATGGACGCGAGGGGTCGGCCGGCAGCTTACTCCACCGTGACCGACTTCGCGAGGTTGCGCGGCTGGTCTACGTCGGTGCCGCGCAGCACCGCTGCGTGATAGGCCAGGAGTTGCACAGGGATCGCATAAAGCAGCGGATTGATGAAGGGATTGGCCTGCGGCACGGTCAGCGTATCGAAAGCGGAATGCCCGTTGCGCCGATGCCCGTCCGCATCGGTGATGAGCACGATGCGTCCGCCCCGTGCGGCCACCTCTTCCATGTTGGACACGGTTTTGTCGAACAGCTCGTCATGGGGGGCGATGACGATGACCGGCACCTGCTCATCGATGAGCGCAATGGGGCCATGCTTCAGCTCGCCGGCCGCATAGCCTTCCGCGTGGATATAGGAGATTTCCTTAAGCTTCAGTGCCCCTTCGAGGGCGATGGGATAATTGATGCCCCGCCCCAGGAACAGCACGTCGCGCGCGGTGACGATATGCTTGGCGCTCTCCTCGATCGCCCCCTCGTCCTTGAGGATCTCGGCCACGTGGCGCGGCACCTCGACCAGCGCCTGCACCAGTTCCTGCTCCTGCTCGGCACTCAGCACCTCGCGCGCCCGGCCGGCGGCAATGGCAAGGCACGCCAGCACGGTGAGCTGGCAGGTGAAGGCCTTGGTGGAGGCAACGCCGATTTCCGGCCCGGCATAGGTGGGCAGCACATAGCCTGCCTCGCGGGCGATGGTTGATTCCGGCACGTTGACCACGGCCACGGTCTGTTGGCCCTGCTGGATGCAATAGCGCAGAGCCGCCAGGGTGTCCGCCGTCTCTCCCGACTGGGAAATGACGATGGCCAACCCGCCCTTAGGCATAGGCGCCTCGCGATAGCGGAATTCCGAGGCGATATCCACCTCGACCGGCAGCCGCGCGAACCGCTCGAACCAGTATTTGGCCACCAGGCCGGCATAGTAGGCGGTGCCGCAAGCGGTGATGGTCACCCGGTCGAGCTTGGCGAAGTCCACCTCGAAGCTCCTCGGGAACGTGGTGCGGAGCTCCGCGAGATTCACATATTCGGCCAGGGTATGGCCGATCACCTCCGGCTGCTCGGCAATCTCCTTCGACATGAAATGGCGGTGATTGCCCTTGTCTACCAAGAGGCGCGAGCTCTGGCTAACGCGGATGTCGCGGGTGACCCCTGCCCCGTGCTGATCGAAGATCTGGGCCTGATCGCGGGTGAGCACCACCCAGTCGCCATCCTCGAGGAAAGCCACCCGGTTGGTGAATGGAGCCAGCGCGATGGCGTCCGACCCCAGGAACATCTCCCCCTCGCCATAGCCGACCGCCAACGGACTGCCGCGCCGGGCGCCGATCATCAGGTCGTGCTCGCCGGCGAACAGGATGACGAAGGCGAAGGCGCCGCGCAGGCGCTGCAGGGTCTCGAACACCGCCTCGGCCGGCTTGCGCCCTTTGGCAAGCGCTCGCTCGATCATGTGGGCCACGACCTCGGTGTCGGTCTGGCTTTGGAACTCGGCCCCCTCCCGCGCCAGCTCTTCCCTGAGTTCGCGGAAGTTCTCGATGATGCCGTTATGCACGATGGCAACACGACCCACCACATGGGGATGCGCGTTGTCCTCGGTCGGCGCCCCATGGGTCGCCCAGCGGGTATGCCCCATGCCGGTGGTGCCGAACAGAGGAGCGGCCGAGACCTTGGCTTCCAGGTTGCGCAGCTTGCCCTCGGCGCGCCGCCGTTCGATCTTCCCGTCTTCCAGCACCGCGATGCCGGCCGAATCATAGCCGCGGTATTCCAGGCGCTTGAGCGAATCGACCAGCATCCGGTCGACGGGCTCATTGCCCAATATTCCAACGATCCCGCACATGCCTTATGCCCTCAATCCGCCTGGCCGCCCGCTTTGACGAGCGTGTCCCCGGCTGGCCGGCCCTCGCCCGCCTCGCCGGCGGCGCCATTGGCGGATTTCGCCTTGGCCGCCGCCTTCTCGGCCCTGAATCGGGTGGCCCAGCCCGGTTTCACCACCTGAACGCCGCGCGCCAGAGCGAGCGCACCGGCCTCGACGTCCCGCGTCACCACGCTGCCGGACCCCACATAAGCCCCATCCGCAATGGTGACCGGCGCGACCAACGCCGAGTTGGAGCCAATGAAGGCCCCGGCGCCGATATCGGTCATGTGCTTGTCGAACCCGTCATAATTGCAGGTGATGGTGCCCGCCCCGATATTGGCATTTTCCCCGACGCGTGCATCGCCCACATAGCTCAGGTGGTTAATTTTTGCTCGCTCGCCCACGCGGGCGTTCTTGGTTTCGACGAAATTGCCGACCTTCGCCTTGGGCCCGAGCCGGGTCCCCGGACGAAGCCTGGCGAACGGCCCCACGTGGCAACCAGCCCCCACATGGGTCCCTTCCAGATGCGAGAAGGCATGGATCACGGCACCACTCTCCACCGTGACGCCCGGGCCGAAGACCACATTGGGCTCGATGAGCACGTCGGCGGCAAGCTGGGTGTCGAACGTCAGGAACACCGTTTCCGGTGCCTGCATGGTGACGCCGGCGAGCATGGCCGCTTCCCTCAGCCGCACCTGCATCAGCGTTTCGGCCCGCGAAAGTTCCAGGCGATTGTTGATGCCTTGCACTTCTGATTCGTCGCAGGTCTGGGCGCGTACTGCCATGCCCCGTTCGACCGCGAGCGCGACCGCATCGGTGAGATAGTATTCGCCCTTGGCATTGTCGTTGCCGATGAGCGGCAGAAGCTCGCGCAAGGCCTCGGCATTGAAGGCCATCACCCCGGAATTGCAGAAGGTTACGGCCTTTTCCTCCGGCGAGGCGTCGTTCTCCTCGCGGATCGCAACCACCTGCCCTTGCGCATCTCGTAGGATGCGGCCATAGCCGGTCGGCCGGCCCGTCTCGAAACCGAGCACCGCGATCGACGCTCCGGCCTCGATATGGCGAGCCAGATTGGCAATGGTGCCCGGTGTGATCAGCGGCGTGTCACCGAAGAGGACGATGACGGTGCCCGAGGGCCTCGGCAGCGCCATGAGCCCGATACGCACCGCATCGCCGGTGCCGAGCCGCTCTTGCTGGACGGCGACTTTGCACGCGAGGCCGACCTTTTCGCCCTCTGCCGCGATCTCCGCCATATCCGGCCCGATCACCAGCGCGACCTCGCGCGCCCCGATCTCCGCCACGCTGGCCAGCACATGAGTGACGAGCGGCCGTCCGGCGATCTGGTGCATGACCTTCGGCCGATCGGATTTCATGCGCGTGCCCTTGCCGGCCGCGAGAACGATACAGGAGAGCTCGGTCATTGGGTGATCCGTGTCAGGAAATGTCGCGCTTGGCCTTTTTCATCCCTATAGCATCCCAAGCCGCCCTCGCGAAACTGTGTCCGATCTGGCTCCTGCATCTGCTTGCAACTTAAAATTGCTTTATTGATGGATTTAAACGATAGAGAGAAGAGGGCGTGCTGCTGATTCGGGGGGATCTCTGCAGCCCTGAGGCTCGACCAAAAGCAGCAAGCGCATGCCGATGCACCAGGATCAGCCATCCAAGAAGCGTGCTTACGGGCGCAATGCCCCTCGATCTTCCGTGGTGCTGGCGGCAGCGCTTTCACTGATCTATGTCAGCCTGGTCCTGTTGTTCCCGCCCAATGATGCATTGGCGATTCTCACACAGGATGTGGTCAAGAGCGAGTACGACCCGCGCCTGCGCAAAGCCTCCCGCCTCTCGCCGGCGCAGAACAGCAGCGTGCCAACCAACCGGCCCGAGGTTGCCACCAAGTCCGACCTGATCACCCCGTCATTCGGCATCTTGCTGGGCATGGTCTCTTCTCATCTGGAGGGGATCAGGCTGTGGCGCGTGCTGGCCAGCCGGCACGGCGACCTGCTCGCGCTGCTGCGCCCTCGCCTGTTCGAAGCCGCCCGCAGCCGCAATCAAACGGTGTATGGCGTGATGGCCGGCCCGTTCGACACCAGCCGCGCCGCCATGGAAACCTGCAGCATCCTTGCGGCGCGCGGCGTTGAATGTTCCGTGACCGAGTTCCGCGGCATTTCCCCCACCGCGCAGAGGGCGGTGCCCTGATACCGTTAGGGCGTGGCTTCTAGCGCACCTCCCCGGGGGCGACATCGGCTTCAACTGAAAAGCCACGTCACATCTCCTTTGACCGCCCTCGACACACTAGATCTTTGGGATCGCCAAGCGGCAGCACGCGTCTTAGCACCGCATTCACCTGTCTGGGTTGTTTATCCCTTGACAGTGCGCGTCCTAAGGTGGTGGAAAGCGGCAGCTTCCGCTCAACGCGCGGGGAGCCCGTAGCTCAGTTGGTAGAGCAACTGACTTTTAATCAGTAGGTCCAGGGTTCGAATCCCTGCGGGCTCACCATCACTCAGGTTGTCCGGGCCGGAGACACAGGTAACAGTTTGTCCCTAAGACATGGGTGACAACCTCGTGCCGAACGGGTTGTCGATGGTCTGCAGGTTTTCTGCTCCAGGTCGATATATCCCAGGTCATAGTGCATGAAGCTCACGAGCCAAATGCCATCGTCCACCTCCTTGATACCGAGCCGCTGACCGGCGAGCACGGTGCTGGCCTCACATTTCCGTTCTAAGCCGGATCCAGGGCGCGCACCTCGGTACGGTGCCAGCCTTCCTCGTGCTTGCGCCAATAGGCCGCTTTTAGAGCCAGTGAAATCGGCCCCGGCCGGTCGTTGCTGAGGATGGCCGAACCAATCCGCGAGATCGGCATGACGCCTCCCGCCGTGGTCGCCGCAAAAGCCTCGTCCGCACCCTCCAGCGACGCGCGCGGGATGGCGCATATGCGGGCTTCGATGCCCATCTCCGCGCAGAGCTCCAGCACCGACTTTCGGGTGATGCCATGCAGGCTGCCGCGATCCGGCGTCATCACCTTCCCGTTGCGAACCATGAAGATGTTGAAGCCCGGCCCTTCGGTCACGAACCCGTCGGCATCGCACAGAACCGCGGTATCGAAACCATGATCGTGGGCCTCGAACAGGCCCGACGTCAGATCGCTCCACTGATAGTTCTTCACCGTGGGGTCGACCGATGCGTCGGGAACCCTCGGTGTCGACGCGATCCAGAGATGGGCGCCCCGCTCCTGCACATCCTTAGGGATGACGTCGATCCACGGAATGGCATAAGCGACCAGATGGTTGTCGCAATCCTGCGGCCGACGGGAGCCGGCAACCCGCGGCCGGCCGCGCAGCGCCACCATGGCCACATAAGCGTTCTCCAGCCCGGCAAGCCCCACGCAGCGATGCAGGATGGCTTCGATTTCCTCGCGGCTCTCCTTGGGCTTCAGCCGGCGCGCCGCCATGGATGCCATGAACCGGTCGAGATGGTCGTCCAGCCGGAAGAAACCGTGGCGAAACACGTGAACCACATCGTAAACCGCGTCAGACCGGGTGAAGCCCCAATCCGTCACCGGGATCTTGGCTTCGTCAATGGGGACGAACTGGCCACCGATATAGGCGGCACCTGCGGCAAATCTCGTTGGCTCCATGACAGCAATCCTCGCGTGGCGCCTGCGGCATGCTTCGGCAATTCCATATTGCCCACCGAGCTTAGCCACCTTACTGTTCGCAACGCAAACAAAGCTGCCGCCCCACATCGCGGTCTCCTGGGGAAGGCAAGGATATACGGGGTGAGTTTCCGCGCTCGAGGGCAGCATCAGGGATGAGTATAGAGGCGCCGTCCGCTCAGGATCTCGCCGCGCTCGCGAAACGGTTCGGGCTTGAGCCATCGGACGCGGATCTTTCAGCTTTCGAGGCGTTCGCGGGCGGGCTCAGAGTGTCCTATGACTGGCTCGATGAGCAGACGGAGCCGCAGCCGCCCAGGTTCGCGGGCGAACGCTTGCCAGGCCATGCACCCCGCGATGCCGAAAACCCCTACAATGCGTGGGCGTGGATGAGCGACATCAGAGGCAGTGCCAGCGGCCCCCTCGCCGGTATACGCATCGGCGTGAAGGACAATATCGCGGTGGCGGGTCTGCCTATGCGCAATGGCAGCCGCACGCTCGGCAATTTCGTGCCCACCATCGATGCCACTGTCGTCACCCGGATACTCGAGGCGGGCGGCACCATCGCCGGCAAGACAACCTGCGAGGACCTCTGCTTCTCCGGGGGCAGCCATACCAGCTGGCCGGCACCCGTCAGAAATCCGCGCAAGCCCGGCCATGCCGCCGGCGGCTCGTCCAGCGGCAGCGCGGCGGCCATCGCGGCTGGCGACGTGCGCATGTGCTTGGGCGGGGACCAGGGCGGCTCGATCCGCACGCCGTCCAGCTGGTGCGGCACCGTGGGGCTGAAGCCTACCCACGGCCTGGTGCCGTATACCGGGATCTTCCCGGTAGAGCCGACACTCGACCATTGCGGGCCGATGGGCCGCACCACGGAGGACGTTGCCCGCCTGCTGGCGGTGATCGCTGGGCCCGACGGGCTCGACCCGCGGCAGCACAAGACGGTTGTTCGCGATTACATAAGCGCGCTCAACCTGCCTTTGCACGGGCTGAGCGTGGGCGTTGTCCGCCAGGGCTTCGGGCGGCCGGAGAGCGATCTGGCAACGGATGAAACCGTGCGCGACGCGCTGAAGGTACTGCAGCAGAACGGAGCCGAGGTCGAGGAAGTGTCCATTCCCTGGCATCCCGACGGCTTTCACGTCTATACTGCCATCGTGCTCGAAGGCATTGCCGAGATGATGCTGAAGGGCAACGCCATGGGCTATGGCTGGCAGGGATATTATTCGACGGAGATGCTCGAAGCCTTTGCCGGGCACTGGCGGTCGCGGCCCGATGAGCTGCCGCTGGCGGCCAAGTTCGTGCTCCTGGCCAGCGAATATATGCGCGACAAGTACCACGGGCGGCACTATGCCAAGGCGCAGAACCTGCGGCCGGCCTTCCGGGCTGCCTATGATGAAGCCTTGCAGCGATTCGACGTGCTGGCCATGCCCACCATTCCGTTCCGCGCGCCGCCGCTGCCGGAAACCGATTGCGGCCCCGAGGCGACAATCCTGCATTCCTTCAATATGGAGGGGAATACCGGGCCGTTCGACGTTACCGGCCATCCCGCCATTTCCGTGCCGTGCGGCGCGGTGGACGAACTGCCCGTGGGTCTGATGTTCGTCGGCAAGGCCTTCGACGAGATCAGCGTATTGAGGGCCGCCCATCATGCGGAAAGCCTTGCTCGTGCAGGAGGACGATGAGCGTAAAGGGCGCGGCGCCTTGCTGCACGAGTGATCAGACAGGGAGAGGACAATGATGATGATCCATCGCGCGAGGCGGTTGCATGGGCTGACCCGTCGAGGCCTGCTCACGGGAACCGCTGCCGGTCTGGGGCTCGCCTTGGCCGGCCCCCTGATCACGTCGAGGGCTGCCGCCCAAGTCGAAGACCAGCTCAGCATGATGGGCTGGGCCGACTATATCAGCCCGGACAACATCTCCGCCTGGGAGAGCGCCAATAACAGCCGCTTGATCTATGATTCCTATGCCAGCAATGACGAGATGTATTCCAAGCTCCAGCTGGCCCAGGGCAACAGCGGCTATGATGTGGGCATGAACACCGACTTCATGATCAAGCTGCTCATTGACAAGCAGCTGATCCAGAAGCTGGACAAGTCGTTGATCCCCAATATCGGCAATATCCGCCCGGAGGTCGCCAATCCGAATTTCGATCCCGGCAACGAGTACACCGTGCCGAAGAGCTGGGGCTCGCAGGGCTTCATCTACGACAAGTCGGTCATCACCCGGCCTATGAAGAGCTGGAGCGACTTCCTGGAGGCAGTGGTTAACGAGGCGAGCGGCCAGGTGTCGCTGCTCGACGACCCCTTGGCGATCGCCCCGCTGTTCTGGTCGAAGGGGCTGTCGTGGAACACCACGGACGAGGCTGCACTGAAGGATGCGGAACAACAGGTGGAGCAGCTTGCCAAGCACATCAAGGCGTTCAACTCCTATCCAGTGCAGGACGTGGCCTCCGGATCCGTCATCCTCGCCCAGTGCTGGAACGGCAATGCCAAGCAGGCGATCGATTCCTCGGGAAACGAGAACCTCGTGTTCGTCTATCCCGAGCCGATCTCGGAGATGTGGCTCGACAGCTATCATCTGCCGGTGGGCGGCAAGCACCCGAAGGCCGCCCATTCCTGGATCAACTTCGTGCTCGACCCGGAGGTGGCCGCAAAAGAGGTCACCTATACCGGCTTCCTCTCGCCGGTGGTCGCGGTTGAGAGCAAGCTCGACCCGAGCATTGCGGACAACCCGCTGATCTTCCCGCCGGCCGATGCGCAGAAGCGCGGCGAACGCACCCTGCGCAACGAGACCTATGACCGCCGCATCGCCATCCTCACCAAGTTCAAGGCGGCAGCGGCGCAGTAAAGCCGCCATTAACGATCCCTCCACGTCCCGGATGAGAGGATGGCAAGCGAAGTCAATATCGTTCGGATCAGCAAGGCTTATGGCGGGTTCAAGGCGGTCGACAATGTGTCCTTGCGCATAAGGCAGGGCTCTTTCGTCTCGCTGCTCGGCTCGTCCGGGGCGGGAAAGTCGACGGTTCTGCGCATGATCGGCGGGTTCGAGCTCCCCGACACCGGCCGGGTGGAAATCGGCGGGAGGGACGTGACGCAGCTGCCGCCTTATCGGCGGGACGTCAACACCGTCTTCCAGAACTACGCGCTGTTCCCGCACATGAGCGCTGCCGACAACGTAGCTTATGGCCTGCGGCAGGACCGCGTGCCGGCGGATGAACGGCGCAAGCGGGTGCGCGATGCGCTGGAGATGGTGCAGATGCTATCCTTCGCCCATCGCCGTCCAACCGAGCTCTCGGGCGGTCAGCAGCAGCGCATCGCCCTGGCGCGAGCCCTGGTGAAGCGCCCGTCCGTGCTGTTGCTGGACGAGCCGCTCGGCGCGCTCGACCGCAAGCTGCGCCAGCAGATGCAGATCGAGTTGAAGCTGCTGCAGGCACAGCTCGGTCTCACCTTCATCTTCGTCACCCATGACCAGGAGGAAGCGCTGGCCATGTCGGATCAGATCGCCATCATGCGGGATGGACGTATCGAGCAGCTCGGCAGCCCCACCGATCTTTACGACACGCCGCGCACTGCTTTCGTGGCGAGCTTCATCGGCGCGCAGAATTTCCTGGTGGGCGCACGTATAGCCGATACCCAACAGCTCGATGCGGAAGGCACACGATTCACCGCAAGCCGGATTGCCGAGGGCCTGCAGCCCGGCGCGACGGCACTTGGCGCGGTGCGGCCAGAGCATGTGGTGCTGACCACGGACGAACCTACCGATCAACCCAACCGTATCGCCGGTCGGGTCGCGGCCGTGGTGATGCTGGGCGACGCACTGGAATATCTGGTCAAGCTCGCGGGTGACCGCGAGCTGATCAGCAGGGTACAGAGGGGGCGCGCCGCCGGCCTGCCCAATACGGGCGAAGCGGTGTGGGCAAGTTGGGATGCAGCCCATTTCAGCCTCTATCCGTATGAGGACCTGCAGGCCCAGTCCAGCCGCATGAAGAGCAACTGAGCCATGGCCCAGGACTCTGCAGCACCGAGCCTGCCCGTAGCGCCGAATCTCAAGCCGTGGCCTCTGCCGCGCTGGATCCTGGCCTGGCCGGCGCTGGCCTGGTGGATCATCTTTTTCGTCCTACCCATCGCCTGGATCGTGCTCTACAGCTTCGGGTCGAAGCCGCAAGCGACCGAGCAGGGCTTCGTCTCCCTTAAGACGTTGTCCTTCGACAACTACTTGGCCGCAACCAGCGAACTCTTCTTCAATGTCTTCCTCGGCACGCTGCAGATCGCCGGTATCGGGACCATTGCCTGCGCGCTGATCGGCCTGCCCGTGGCCTACACGCTCGCCTATTACGTGGCGCCACGCTGGCGGCCTCTGCTCATCTTCCTGCTGATCCTGCCCTTCTGGACAAGCTTCCTGCTCAGGACCTTCGCCTGGCGCATCATCCTCGCGCCCCAGGGCACGCTGTCCAAGGCGTTGCAGTCGCTTGGCATCATCGATGGGCCCTTGCTTATCCTGGATACCAGCTGGGCTGTTCAGCTCGGCATCGTCTACAATTATCTGCCAGTGATGATCCTACCGATCTACGTGGCCTTCGAGCGTATCGACCCGGCGCTCGCCCGGGCCAGCATGGATCTGGGTGCGGGTCCCATCCGCACCTTTTTCCAGGTGACCCTGCCGCTTGCCGCGCCCGGCCTGTTCGGGGGCCTGCTGCTCACCTTCATTCTCGCCGCCGGCGATTATGTGGTGCCGACCATTCTCGGCGGCACCAAGGGGCTCATGGTCGGCAATCTGGTGGCCACCCAAATCCTGTCCGCCCAGAATCTTCCTGTAGGCGCCGCCATGGCCATTCTGCTCATCCTCATGCTGGCGGTGGTGATTGCTGCTGCCGTCGTGGTCCTCTGGGGCGCCTCACGCACACTGCGCCTCGTGCGGGGAGCAGCCCTATGAGCCTTCAGCCACGCAACATCCGCCGCATCATCGGCCTCACCTGGATGGCGCTGGCGTTCATCTTCCTGTTCCTGCCGATCTTCGTGATCGTGGCCTATTCCTTCAACGGCGGGCGAAACCTCTATGTCTGGCAGGAATTCTCGACCCGCTGGTATGCGGTCGCGCTGGACAATCCCCGGGTTCTGAGCGCCCTGGCGGTGTCGTTGAAAGCGGCGGCCATAAACGCACTCATCGCCGTGAGTCTTGGCGTGCTCGCCGGCCTCACGCTTGCCCGCCGCAAGGGACGCTGGCTGGTGCCCTATGTCATGCTGATCTTCGTGGTATTGGGCACGCCGGAGCTTGTCTCAGCCATCGGCCAGATGATCTGGCTGGACCGTCTCGGCATTTTTGACGGCATCACGAGGCTGTCCATCGGCCATTCAGTGTTCAATGTAGCGGTGGTCACGCTCATTGTCCGCGCACGGGCGGAGGGCATGGGCGACCAGCTCGAGCAAGCCGCCGCCGACCTCGGTGCCGTTCCCTGGCGTGCTTTCGTCACCATCACCCTGCCGCTGCTGTTTCCAGCGGTGCTGGCGGGCCTGCTCCTGTCCTTTACCTTCTCGCTGGACAACGTGATCACCTCGGTCTTCGTCCAGCGGCCGGGCACGACGACGCTGCCGCTCTATATCCTGTCCTCGTTCAAAGCCGGGCTGAAGGGCGACGTGGCGGCGATCGCCGTGATCATGCTGGGCGTCAGCATCGCGGCTATCGCCATCGCGGCGCTGCTGCTTAACCGTGGCGCGCGGCGCGGCAGCGTCATGGGCGGAGCGACGGGTTGATCCAAGCTAGCCCAGAGGCCGTGCTTATCATGGGGCCCGGCCATCCACTTCGCTCGAAAAATGCCCTAGGCCTGGTTGGGGGCGGAGAGAATGCCGACCACGGCGCTTGCCTCCTCGATACCGTAGAGCCCGCCGCTGTTCTCAACGATGGCATAGCGTGCGTCGGGCACCTGCCGTGGGCCTGCGCGGCCGCGCAGCTGCGTGACCAGCTCGTGTATCTGGGCAAGCCCGGTGGCACCGAGCGGATGGCCGCGTGATTCGAGGCCGCCCGATACGTTGATGGGAATCTTGCCGCCGAGCCGCGTCTCGCCATTCTCCGCCGCCCGGCCGCCTTCCCCGCGCGGCACGAGGCTCAGGTTCTCCGAATGCACCAGCTCGCCGAAGGCGGTGGCATCGTGCATCTCGGCAAGGTCGATATCGTCCGGCGTGACCCCGGCCTTCCTGTAAGCGATATCGGCGGCGATTCGGCCGATATGGCGGTCCCAGTCCATAGGGTCGCGGTCGACGCTGGAGCACAGCACCAGCGCCTCTATGGGAACGGCGATGGCCTCCGCGCCGAGCTTGCGCACCCCGTCCGCCGTGCACAGTAACGCCGCGGCCGCCCCATCCGAATAGGGCGCGCACATCGGCACTGTCAGCGGATAGGAGAGCGGACGGCCGGCCAGCACTTCCTCGATGGTGAACGGCCGCTGGAATTGGCAGTAGGGGTTGAGCATCGAATGGCCGTGGTTCTTGGACGAGATCGCCGCAAGCTGCGCTTGGGTGGTGCCGAAGTCGCGCATATGGCCACGGATCCAGTAGCCATAGACATCCATGAACACCGAGCGATGACCGTTCACCGGCGGCGCCTCCGGCCCGCCCGCGGCCACCGACTCGAGCGCGCGAATGACGCCCGCCCGATCGTAAACGTCCAGCCCACCGGTGAACAGCGCATCGCGCTTGTCGCCGGTGTCGGCGGACAGCTTTTCCGCCCCGACCGCAAGGGCGACATCGCCCTCCCCCGCCTTCAGCTGCAGCCAGGCCGAATAGAGGGCCGTCGATCCGGACGCGCAGCCATTTTCCACATTGGCGATGGGAATGCCCTCGAAACCCAGCGGACGCAGCGCGATCTGCCCCGGCGTCGCGGTCTGCCCCTCCAGCACCGCCTGGCCCATATTGGCATAGTAGATGGCATCCACGTCCTTCGGGCCGGCGCCCGCATCCTTGAGGCATGCCTCAACCGCCTCGCGGATCAGGTCTTTGATGCTCCGCTCCGGGTAGAGCCCGAAGCGGGTCATGCCGACGCCGACCACATAGATCCTGTCTGGTTTCATCTGCCTACCCTCTCGTTGGGATGGCGGGCCGCTCGCCGCCTGTGACTCGCCGCCTCGTCGCTCGCCACCTGGCCTACCACTTGGTGATGTCGGTCGGCACCGGGATCCATTCCGGCGTGGCGAGCACATATTCGCCATCCTTCACCGTCTCGATCTTCACCGAGCCGGTCAGCGGGAAAGGCGCATCCGCCGTGAACTTGAGGTCAGCCAGGATGCCCATCAGCTCGTCCTCCGTGAAGGTATGGGTGCGCAGCGTCTCGAACACCGCTTCCCCGGTGATCTTGTCGGCGCCCACCCGCTCGGCCGTGTGCTCGATGGCGCGCACGGCAACGAGGCCTTGGCTGATGCCCAGCAGGGTCAGCGGGTCCCAGTCCTCTGGCAGCCCATAGTCCTTGGCGAGGGTCTGATAGAACTCCCAAGCCTTGCCGGATTTTTCAGACGTGGGCGCGATGCCGGTTGCCACCATGTGCCCTTCCCACGGCGCATAGCTCTTCATCGCCTGCGAGACCGGCCAGATCGTGTGCCACGTCGCGGCGATGGTCGGAATGCTGACCCCATGCAGCTGCTCGGCCCGGATCGCCGCGCCGGCCAGCGTGGTATTCGCCGTGCCGATGATCACATCGGCCTTCGCATCGACGATCTTCTTCATGGGGCTCGCGAGGTCCACCGGCTGCGGCTCGACCCATTCGGTCACCGCCACCTCCGCCAGCCCTTTCGGCTTCAGCACGTCGTTGATGTATTTCGTCAGGCCATTGACAATATCCACGTAAGCCGGCGAGGCCTGTGACGACAGAAACGCGACCTTCACTGGCCGCTTATCTGGATTCTGGTCGATGAACCAGCGCAGCGCGGCCGCCCATTCATGCACATAGGTCGGCCGAATGGTGAAGATCCACTGGTCGGGCAGCCAGGCATAACCGTAGCCGGGCGGCGCGTAGAGGATGGGCACCTTGTCGCTCGGCAGGCGCTGCTGCAGAGCCGCCACGTCGGAGCCGCCGAGCCCCAGAGCCAGCACTGGCTCGTCCTCGCTCAGAATGCCCGGCCACAAGCTTGCCACCACCGAGGGGTCATAGCGGGTGTCGTAGTCCTTCGGCTTGAGCACAACGCCCAGTTCCTTGCCCTTGGTGTCGCTCCACCACTGGAGAACCTTGTTGCGCGAGATCAGCCGTTTACTGAGATCGGCGAAGGGGCCGGAATTGTCCACCAGTGTCGGTATGGTGTATTCCGTCTGCGCAAAGGCGGGCATCGCGGTCATCAGCCCCATCGCCACCGCCATTGCCAAGCTGCTTAGTCTCATCCATTCCTCCCTGTCGTTTTTCTGCCGCACCCGCCGAACTCACCCGAGCCAGCGCTTGCGCCGCTTGTAGTGCTTGACGTCCCTGAAGCTCTTGCCCTGCCCCGATAGGCTCATGCCGAGGTAGAACTCCTTAATATCCTCGTTCTCGCGCAGCTCGGCGCCGGAGCCTTCCAGCATGATGCGGCCGTTCTCCAGCACATAGCCATGATCGGCGATCGCCAGCGCCACCTTGGCGTTCTGCTCAACCACCAGGAAGGCGATTCCCTCCTCGCGCCGCAGCCGCTCGATCAGCCGGAAGATCTCCGCCACGATCAGCGGGGCCAGGCCCAGCGACGGCTCGTCCAGCAGCACGATGCGCGGCTTGGCCATGAGCGCGCGGCCGATGACCAGCATCTGCTGCTCGCCGCCCGAGAGGTAGCCCGACACCCGGTTGCGCAGCGCAGGCAGCTTGGGGAAATAGCCGTAGACCTTGTCCAGCATCTCCCGCCGCTCGGCCCGGCTGCCCAGGATCTTGCCTCCCACCAGCAGGTTCTGCTCGACCGTCATATGCGGCAGGATCTTGCGGCCCTCCACCACCTGCACGAGCCCGCGCCGCACGATGTTCTGCGGCTCCTCGCGCTGGATCTCGTCGCCGTTCAGCCGTACGGCGCCGGAGAGGATCTCCCCGTCCTCCGACCGCAACAGGCCGGAAATGGCCTTCAGCGTCGTGGTCTTGCCCGCCCCGTTCGCGCCCAGAAGCGCTACGATCTGCGCGGTGTCCACCGACAGGTTCACCCCCTTCAGCACGAGGATCACGTCGCTGTAGACCACTTCCAGGTTGTTCACATCCAGCAGCATGGAGCGGGGCCTCAATGGGGGAACGGCCAGATGCGGTAGCTTTCCTTGAGGATGTTCCAGCGGTGCACCAGGCCGCGCGGCTCGAACAGCACGAACAGGATGATGAGCCCGCCGAGCAGGATGTTCATGCCGGCAAACACATATTGCGAACCGAGCTGCGGCAGATACTGGTTGAGTGCGGGACCGGCGATGGTCACGAACTCCATCAGCAGGCGAATGACCACCGTGCCGATGATCGCACCCAGCACCGAGCCCAAGCCGCCGACGATCAGCATGCCCACATACCAGACCGACAGCCAAAGGGTGAACTGGTCCACCTGCACATAGCGCACGTAGTAGGCCCACAGCGCCCCGGCCACGCCCGCATAGAAGGCGCCGATGAAGAAGGCCAGGATCTTATAGTGGAACACGTCGATCCCGATCACCTCGGCGGCATTGTCATTGTCCCGCAGGGCGATGAAGGCGCGCCCGGTGCGGCTGCGCGCAAGCCCCCATGCCCCCGTGGTCATGATCACCACCAGCAGCAGCACCAGGAAATACATGCGCCGGTCGGTGTTGAAGGCAAAGCTGAACAGGCTCGCCGGATCGAGCCGCAGCCCTTGCGAGCGCCCGAACCACGAGGCCGGCAGCTTGAGCATGGCGAAGGTGAAGATGTATTGGGCGGCAATGGTGGTGAGCGCGAGATAGAACCCTCGGATGCGCAGCGCCGCCGACCCGAAGATGGCGCCGAACACCGCGGCGCCGAGCCCGGCGAGCGGGATCGTCAGCCAGAATGGAATGGCGAACTTGCTGGCCAGCGCGCCGCAGATGAAGGCGCCGGCGCCCATGAACGCGGACTGGCCCATATTCACCTGACCGGCAAGGCCCATGGTGATCTGCAGGCCCAGCACGGCGATCAGCGTGATGCCGATCGTGATGGCGATGCCGACCACCCGGCCCGAGGCGACCGCCGGCAGCAGCACCAGGAGCAGCATGAAGCCCACGAACCAGATCCACTGCCCGCGGGTCCGGATCAGCGCCTGGTCCTGCGCGTACGTTTCGGCGAACACGCCTCCGGGCAGGGTCATGGGTCAGATCCTGTCGATGGTCTTCCAGCCGAACATCCCCGTCGGCCGGATCAGCAAAATGAGGATCATGATGACGAAGGGCAGCACCTGCGCCACGCCGCCATCGAAGATCGGATCGAGGAAATAGGCGGCGAGATTGGCTGTGATGCCGATGATCAGGCCGGCCACCACCACCCCGCCGATCGATTCTAGGCCCGCCAGCAGCACCACCGGCAGGGCGGCAAAGCCGATATCCGCCGCAGCGAAGGTCAGCCCCTTCCCATTGAGGAAGACGATGGCGGCAATGGCAGAGAAGGCCCCGCTCAGCGCCCACGAAATGGCAATCGACTTGCGCACCGCAATGCCTAAGGACATGGCCGTCTGGTGGTCCTCGGCGACCGCGCTCATTTCGAGGCCGAGCTGCGTGCGGTTGTAGAACCACGAGGCAAGACCCGCGAGCAGAATGGTGAAGATGCCGCCATAGAGCAGCGCCGGGTCGATCACGATCGGGCCGATGCGGATGGCAGCCAGCGGTAGAATGGCGGGGAAGAAACGCATGTCCGGCCCCCATACCACCAGCACCACGCCGCGCAGCAGGATCAGCAGGCCGATGGTCACCATGACGAAGGAGAACACCTCTTCGCCGATGAGCCGCCGCAGGATCAGCCGCTCGATCACGAGCCCCAGCAGGATGCTGCCGCCGATGGCGAGCGGCACCGCCAGCCACCACTGCAGGTCATAGAAGAAGAAGAACGACCAGATCAGGAAGGCGGCGACCACGATGATCTCGCCCTGGGCGAAATTGAACACCCGGGCCGAGCGATAGATGATCACGAAGCTCAGCGCGATGAGCGCGTAGAGCAGCCCCATCAGCGCGCCGTTGATGATATAGGTCAAAAGGCTAGCCATTGGCGGCCCTCACCATGCTGACCGCCGCCTGCGGCACCGGCTTGTGCTGCACCTGCGGTGCCGTAACGTCATTGGCGAACACGCGTGCCTTGAGCACGCCGGTGCGTCCGTCCTGGTAGCGCACCGGGATCTCGGCGGTGAGCTCGCTCGCCCCCCGATAGATCGCTTCGATGAAATCCGCATATTTCTCTTCCAGGAACTTGCGCCTGAGCTTGCGGGTACGCGTTAGCTCGTCCTCGTCCGGGTCGAGCTCCTTGGGAAAGTTGATGAAGCGCTCGACCTGCGAGCCTTTGGGCAGTAGACCGTTCACCTTGCGGATCTCCTCGGCGATCAGCGCCCGCACCCGCTCGTTTTGCGAGAGATCCGCGAAGGTCGAGAACGAGATGCGGTTCTGCTCGGCCCACTTCCCCACGGTGACCGCATCGATATTGACCAGCGCGCCCACGAACGGCCTGGTCTCGTCGCCGAGGGTCATCACCTCCTTGACGAAGGGGCTGAAGCGCAGCCGGTTCTCGATGAAGCTCGGCGGGTAGGAATGCCCGCTGGCCAGCCGCCGCACGTCCTCCAGCCGGTCGAGGAAGATCGGCTCGCCGGCATCTGAGATATGCACCGCATCCCCCATCCGGTACCAGCCGTCGACCAGCTTGGAGCGGCTCGCTTCCGGATTGTTGTAATAGCCCTGGAAGCCCAGCCCGCCACGCACGAGCAGCTCGTTGTCGTCGCTGATCTTGTGGGAGATCGGCGGCCCGAACTTGGGGTGCACCGGCAGCCATTTGCCCACCGTTTCGAGGTCATAGGCCTCGCCCTGGTGCACCGTGAGCAGCCCGGCTTCCGTCGAGCCATAGATGTTGCGTAGAGGCACGCCGAAGGAATGGAACAGGCGGAACACTTCCGGCGCCATGCCCGAGCCGCCGGAAATCGTGAGATAGGCGGACTGGAGCCCCAGATTGTCCCTGATATGCCGCAGCACCGCAATGTCGGCAACCTTGCCGAGGATGCCCGACAGCGGCCCCACCGAACGCCCTTCCAGCTTGGCGAGATTGGCCTGGCTGCCCGCGGCAAGGCCCAGCCGGTAGATGCCGCGGCGGATCGGCCCCGCATCCATCATCTTGGCCTCGACCAGCTTGGCCAGGCTTTCCCACTGCCGGGGGGCCAGCATCAGCGCCTCGGCGCCGATCTCGCGAATATTCTCCTGCACCGTCTCCGGTTCTTCCGGGAAATTCACGATCAGCGGCACCAGCACCCCGAGCGCGATGCCGAAGATCTGCTCCGTCGCCCAGGCCGGAGAGATATAGGAGAGATACTGGGTGTGCGGCTTGAACTCGACAGCCGCCAGGAGCCGCGACGGCGTATCGAGCAGGTAGCTGTTGGTCAGGATGCAGGCCTTGGGCAGGCCAGTGGTGCCCGAGGTGTAGCTCAACACCGCAACGTCGTCGCCCTTGCCCGCCTTGACCGCCCGCGCGAACGCCGTGCGGTCGGCAGTCAGCACCTCCCGCCCCCGAGCCTGCACATCGTCGAGCCGCATCAGCTTGGGATGGCTGTACTTCCACATCCCCTTCGGGTCCCAGTAGACGATGGCCCCCAGGTGCGGCAGCTTGGGCTCGAGCTCCAAGGCCTTGTCCACCTGCTCCTGGTCCTCGCAGATGATGGTCACCGCCTCTGAATGGTCGAGAATGAATTCCATCTGCGCGGCGGTAAGGTCCGGGAACAGGCATACCACTTTGGCGCCGATGCCATTCGCCGCATATTGCGACCAGAACAGCTCCGGCTCGTTCTCGCCCACCAGCGCGACGGTCTGCCCGCGTTTCACGCCGAGCGCCTTGAGGCCCATGCCGATTTCGGCGACCCGCTCAGCCACCTCCTTCCAGCGGTAAGGCTGCCAGATGCCGAAATCCTTGCGGCGGTGGAACACTTTGTCCGGCTGCCGCTCGGCTTGATAGAGCAGCGCCTGAGGGATGGTGGCGACGCCTGCCGCCATCATCTCGTCCAGCCCGCGCCAGGCTGGATGCCCGCTCATTTGAGCCGTCATTGCAGATCCGCTCCCAGATAGGCCTGGATCACCGCCGGGTTCTGTTTGATCTCCGCCGGCACTCCGCGAGCGATCACATGGCCCCAGTCGAGCACCACGATCCGGTCGGCAACGTCCATGACCACCTGCATGTCGTGCTCAACCAGCAGCACGGGAATGTTCAGGGCCTCGCGGATGTCGAGGATGAAGCGGGCCATGTCCTCCTTCTCCTCCAGGTTCATGCCCGCCATAGGCTCGTCCATCAGCAGCACCTTGGGTTCCATGGCCAGTGCCCGGCCCAGGTCCACCCGCTTGCGCAGCCCATAGCTCAGCGAGCCGACCAGGCTGTGCCGGTATTGCTTGATCTCGAGGAAATCGATGATCTCTTCGACCGTGCGGCGATGCTTGATCTCCTCGCGATAGGCATAGGGCCAGTAGAAGAAGCCCTGCATCGCGTTGCTGGTCATGTGGATGTGCCGGCCGGTCATCAGGTTGTCGATGACGCTCAAGCCGGAGAACAGCTGCAAGCCCTGAAACGTGCGCCCTACCCCCAGCTGGGCGATGCGGTGGGGCTTGAGGCCCGTAATGTCCTTCCCATCAAAGATGAAGCGCCCGGCCTGCGGCCTGTTGAACCCGCTGAGGCAGTTGAGCGTGCAGCTCTTGCCTGCACCATTCGGCCCGATCAGCGCCAGGATCTCGCTGCGGCCGATATCGATGGAAACGTCGGACAAGGCGGTGACCCCGCCAAATCTCAAAGTCACGTCACGCGCTTCCATGAGTGGCGTTTCGGGCGCTGCCCGATCCACTGGCTTTGGCTCGGCGCGGGCCGTATTGAGGGTTGCAACCTCAGCCATGGGCGTGGCGCTCCTTCACTAGGCCACGGTCGATCAGGCCATTCGGTTGCTTGGGCAGAGACTCGACAAACGCCACATATTTCGGTCGCTTGAAACGGGCGATGCGCGCGGCCACGAAATCGGCGATCTCCGTTTCGCTGGCGCTGCAGCCGGGCCGGAGCACGCAGATGGCCTTGATCGTCTCACCACGCGTCTGGTCGGGAACGCCGATCACCGAAACCTCGGCGATGGCAGGATGCGCGGCGATGACCTGCTCGACCTCGCTTGGATAGACGTTCTCGCCGCCCGACTTGATCAGCTCTTTCGCCGGCGTACGGCCCTTGTACCAGAGATAGCCGTCCTCATCGAACTGGCCGAGGTCGCCGGTGTGGTGCCAGCCATTGCGCAGAGTGAATTCGCTATCCTGCGGCCGTTTCCAATAGCCGAGAAACACGCCCGGGCCCCGCACTACGATCTCGCCCGTCTGTCCCGGCGGCAGGAGCCGATCGTATTCGTCGACAACCCGCACGCGGGCCTGCAATGTTGGCCGGCCGGCCGAACCTGGCCGCGCCGCATGGGGCGACAAGGTGACGAAGCCCGACGTCTCCGACTGACCGAACACCGACCAGAAGGCCGCCTTCGGCCATTCCCGCTCCAGGCGGCCGATCGTCTCCGCCGTGTCGAGCCCGACCACCACGCGCAGGCTATCCAAGTCACCCGGCTGGGCGGTGTTCAGCAGCGTATCGAGAACGGGCGGAAACTCGCCCAACAGGGAGCCTTTACACGCCCGGACCGCCTGTACCACCGCCGCGGCGTCGAAGTCGTCAAAGATCGCGCTGGCGCCACCGGCACGCTGGGTGATCACCAGCATGACTAGCCCCGCCAGATGGAACAGCGGCAGGATCGCCAGATTGACATCCTGTTCCGTCACGCCCCAGCAGCGCAGCGGCTCCTCGCTGCCACTCAAAAGACCTCCATGGGAGATCAGCGCGCCCTTCGGCCGGCCGTCGGTCGCCGCCGTATAGAGCATGACGAACGGTTGGTCGGCGGCGACTTCAGCCTGCGCCTCTTGCGGCTCGCCATAAAGTGCGGAGACCGGTGCAAATCCCGCATGCAGCGTGCCGATTCCATAGCTCGGCAGCGTGGCGTCGCGCGCCTCGGAAATGGCCGCGAGCCGCGGCTGCTGGGCCTCGTCCGCGATGACAAGGACTGGCTCGGAATCGTCCAGGATATAGGCGATTTCCTCGTCCGCCAGTCGCCAATTCACCGGCACGATGATCGCACCGGCCACCGCAGCCGCGCCGATCAGCTCGACGAATTCCTGATTGTTCCGGGAAATGATCGCGACGCGCTCGCCCGGGCGAACACCGGCAGCAGCAAGGCCCGCGGCCAAGCGCTGGACTCTCTCGAAATGCGCGGCGTGGCTGACCCGCTCATCGCCATAGAGGAAAGCCGTCCGCTCCCCCCAAAGCTCGCTGTTCCGGGCAGCGACATCGGCCAGCGTGAAGTCTCGCGCTCCCAAGGCTCCCTCCCGATATCGCGGAGGATTCTGTTGTCCTCCATTAATTTACTGACTAGTAGGTTATTTCACGGAACGGGTCAAGTCCTCAACCCGAATCCCGGCAATCCCCTGTGGATTGCGCGCCCCGGGTTGCCCGCATGAAGAAAATGCAACAAAGCAGGGACTTGGAACCGTCTCGCAGGTCAGGAAAGCGAAGACACTCTAGCGGGTAGTCTCGGATGGTCGCAGGCCGGCAGTTAAAGGCGAAAGCGGCACGCGCGACGAGGTCCTCTCCCCGGCTATCCCCTGCAGCAGCACCTCGGCGAACAGTCGGCTGATCTCGTTTTTGTCGAGGCTGGCGCGCTCGGGATCATACCAGAAGGCCAGCCAATTCAGCGCACCGAACAGCACCATCTGCACCATGGAGGGGTTGCACGGCTTGATGGTGCCATCGGCCATGCCCCGGTCGAAGATCAGCTTAACCTGGTGCTCGAACGAGCGCTCCACCTCTCTCAGCTTGGCCGCGTTCTTTGGCGAGAGCTGGGTCCTGATCAGCCGTAGCGCACACTGGCCCACATCGGATGTTGCCCATTCCCCGTAGCGCAGCAGAACATGCTCGAGCAACTCGATGCCGGTGCGGTCGCTGGCAAACAGCTCCGGCAGCCCCTCGCTCAAGCGCGCCGCCGCCAGCTGACGGATGCGGACGAGCATCTCCTCCTTGTTGCCCACATAGTAATAGATCGAGGGTTTGGTCACATTCAGCGCCGCGGCGATGTCGCTGATCCCCACCCGGTGAAACCCGTGCTCCTTGAACAGCCTGGCGGCCGTCTCGAGGATCGCGAGCCGCTTGCCCTCGTGGCCGGCCGCATTCACGGAATCGTCAACCCACCGCGGACCCTTTTCTGGGGTCTGCTTGCCTCTCATGCCCCGAGATGGTCGGCTTATCATCGATTTAGGATGCAACCTCAGCCCTTTGCCGGCGTAACCTCGGCTGTATATATGCATCCTACTGCCCGGTAAATTAGGATGTGAGTCGAAAGGCGCCTTCAGAGCGGCAGTATCTTGCGCTTATGTGATGGCGCCCAGCCAGCGATTCGATACCATCGGGCGTGCCGCCGCCCAAACGCCATCATCTATCGCGTCATTCACTCGCTATGAAGCTCAACGAGCTTTAGGACGCGCGCACGGCGCCATTTTCCTCGAAGCGCGCGATATCGGCGGCAGCGAAGCCGTATTCCTCGAGCACCTCCCGGGTGTGCTC